>NZ_JAVRBY020000007.1:0-213809 GCF_034531035.1 Nostoc sp. DedQUE02
CTGCCCATTTTTGGGGAAAAGCCTTACGGGTGAAAACTTCCATTGCTTCAGAAAAAGCTGCGATCGCAATTTCAATACTCTCTGCTTTCTCGCCCAATATTCTATCAAGGTAAACAGTTCCCAGATTATTTTGCGTATCTGCCCAATTTTGGGGAAAGGCGTTGCGGGTGACAACTTCTAGTGCAGCAGTATAAGCCGCGATCGCAATTTCGATATTTTCAGTTTTATCTCCCCTGATTCTCTTGTGGTAAGCAAATCCCAAATTATGTTGCGTATTTGCCCAATTTTGGGGAAAGGCGTTGCAGGTGAAAACTTCGATTGCCTCAGAAAAAGCTGCGATCGCAATTTCTACATTCTCGGCTCTATCTCCCCTAATTCTATCGAGGTAAGCACATCCTAGATTATATTGCGTCATTGCCCATTTTTCTGGGAAGACGTTGCGATTGCAACCATTGAGTACAGCAGTGTAAGTAGCGATCGCAATTTCGATATTTTCAGCTTTATCTCCCCTGATTCTATCAAGGTAAACACTCCCTAGATTATTTTGCGTATTTGCCCATTGTTCGGGAAAGCTGGTGCGATTACAAACACCAAGTACAGCATTGTAAGTAGCGATTGCAATTTCTATATTCTCGGCTTTATCTCCCCTGATTCTTTTACGGTAAGCATCACCTAGATTATTTTGCGTATCTGCCCATTGTTCGGGAAAGCTGGTGCAAGTACGAACTTCCAATGCACCTGAGAAAGCTGCGATCGCAATCTCTATATTTTCAGATCGCTCTCCTAATATTCTCTTAAAGTAAGCAAGCCCTAGATCATTTTGTCCCCTTGCCCATTCTTGGGGAAAGGTACTACGTGTGTAAACTTTTAAGGCAGCGTTCCAAGCTGCGATCGCTTTTTCGATATTCTCAGCTTTATCTCCCCTAATTCTTTCATAGTAAAGATTACCCAGATTATTTTGCTTAACTGCCCAATTTTGAGGAAAGGCTTCGCGGGTGTAAACTTCTAGTGCAGTAGTAGAAGCTGCGATCGTCATTTCGATATTCTCGGCTCTATCTCCCTTGATTCTGCAATAGTAGGCATTGGCCAAATTATTTTGCGTATCTGCCCATTCGTGGGGAAAAGCATTGCGGGTATAAACTTTTAGTGCGGCAGTGCAAGTAACAATAACCATTTCGATATTCTCGGCTTTCTCTCCCCTGATTCTGTCAAAGTAAGCAACCCCCAGATTTCTTTGCGTTCGTGCCCAATTTTCAGGAAAAGCAGTTTGGGTATGAACTTCTAGTGCAGCAGTATAAGCAGCGATCGCTTGCTCTATATTTTCGGCTCTATCTCCTAAAATTCTTTTAAGATAAGCAGTCCCCAGATTATTTTGCGTATCTGCCCAACCTTTGGCAAAAGCGCTGCGAGTAATAACTTCCAATGCACCTGAGAAAGCAGCGATCGCTTGTTCGATATTTTCAGCTTGCTCTCCTAAAATTCTCTCACAGTAAGCAATCCCCAGACTATATTTCACTAATGCCCATAGGCTGGGAAAACTGTGGCGAGTAACTTCTAGTACGTTTGTATATGCAGCGATCGCCAACTCCAGATTCTCGGCCCGCTCACCCAATATTCTATAACGGTAAGCAGTTCCCAGAGCATTTTGCGTCATTGCCCAATCATCTGGAAAGGCTTTGCGGGTATAAACTTCTAGTGCAGCAGTATAAGCTGCGATCGCAATTTCGATATTTTCAGCTTTAGCTCCCTCGATTCTTTCGCGGTAAGCATTACCCAGATTATATTGGGTATCTGCCCATTTTTGGGGAAAAGCCTTACGGGTGAAAACTTCCATTGCTTCAGAAAAAGCTGCGATCGCAATTTCAATATTCTCTGCTTTTTCGCCCAATATTCTATCAAGGTAAACAGTTCCCAGATTATATTGCGTATCTGCCCAATATCGGGGAAAGGCGTTGCGCGTGAAAACTTTTAGTGCAGCAGTATAAGCCGCGATCGCTTGTTCGATATTTTCAGCTTGTTCTCCTAAAATTCTCTCACAGTAAGCAATCCCTAGACTATATTTCACTAATGCCCATAGGTTGGGAAAACTGTGGTGAGTAACTTCTAGTGCGTTTGTATATGCAGCGATCGCCAACTCCAAATTCTCGGCTTTTTCACCTAATATCCTTTCAAGGTAAGTCTTCCCCAGATTATATTGCGTGATTGCCCATTCTTGGGGAAAGGCACTACGGGTCACGAGAGTTAAGGCTGTTTTATAACCACTAATAGCTATTTCGATATTGCTAGCTTTGCTACCCAAAGGAAATTGACGAACCAAACTACTAAAACTATCAATTATTCCAGCAATGTGCATTGCGACATCTGGTTCAACGTTTGTCAGGGTATTTGTTGCCCAATTCCGCAATACTTCTGCAAAAATATCATTTAGTTTATCAGTATTAGTTGCGAGTAATGGGTAAACTACCTGCTGATTGCCATCGCTGTCTAGCATTGCTTGCAGTACATCTCGTAAAAATTGCTCATAAACCTCTAAATCTCGTGAGGTAGCAGAGATAAGTTTTTGACGTTTTCGAGCTTTTTTTGCGGGGGGATTGAGTGCTGCACTGAGTTTCCTAGTCAAATTCCGTAGGCAATTTGCTATTCGCCGCATTGTAATTCTCTCTTTTGCACTTCCACAAAGTCAGCACCAAAAATACCGAGAAATAAATCATACGGTATTCTTAGGGTATGAGATGCGATCGCGTAATCTACCTTCATCAAGTTGATTCGGCGATCGCATTTGTTGATTCGGCGATCGCATTTGTTGATTTAGCGTTCGCATTTGTTGATTTGGCGTTCGCATTTGTTGATTTAGCGATCGCATTTGTTGATTTGGCGTTCGCATTTGTTGATTTGGCGTTCGCATTTGTTGATTTGGAGTTCGCATTTGTTGATTTGGAGTTCGCATTTGTTGATTTGGAGTTCGCATTTGTTGATTTGGCGTTCGCATTTGTTGATTTGAAGTTCGCATTTGTTGATTTGGAGTTCGCATTTGCTGATTGCACTTATTCTCAAACAACAAATCGATAAAAGAAATGAGTAAAAATACAGACAAATTCGTAATTATTTTGTTGAAATTTTAATGAAATAAATCCACAAAACTACCCATCTCAGGCAAAAGGATATTCCACTATGTTGAAAAAGGAATTATTAAAAAAAAGGATATCTCATGTCTTTAAGAACTCGTAGTTCTGCTGCTGTTGACAAAGCCCAACTTCGTCTCGCCTTGCTTAGATCCGTTGATGAAAATCTGGATTTAGGATATGGATTAAGCATTGAAGCCTACAATTACCTCATCAATACTACTCGTGCAACGTTAGAAGCTCATAACACACTTGTATCCAATCTTGAAGAATCGCGTAAAACAATAATCCAGATGGATAAAGCCCTCTCCGAAATGTCTGAACGAATGCTCAGTGGAATTGCAACTATCTACGGCAGAAACAGTATAGAGTATTCCAAAGCTGGCGGCTCTAATGGAAAAAGAAATAAAAAATCTACTTCAAAAATTGCTCCAGTTGTAGCGGTTCTTCCCAGTCAACCTGCTCAAGCTGCAATTGCGAATGCGTTAACTAACGGTAACGGCACAACTCCTTTGCGGCAATAATCCGCTTCGTGCATAAATCTAGTGCCGTGTCAAGCCTAAATTTGTACATTAAATGTAAGTTGGGTTGACGTAAGGAAACCCAAGATGGATCGTGTTGTTGGGTAACGCATTGCCTCAAGCCAACTTACCTTTAAATCCATGTGAATTTTATAGTAGCGATCGCCATCAAAAATCAACACCTCAATTCAATTAGGAAGATTAAGTTTCGCCATCCACATTTTTAAGCACTTCTTAAGGCCACAATAGGATCGAGTTTAGCAGCGCGGCGTGCAGGAACAACGCCAAAGAATAAACCAATCGCACCAGAGACACCAACGGCCATACTAATCGCTACAGGAGAAAGACTCGCTTCTAAAGGTGTCAAGGCTCCCACTATTAAGATGCCACTAACACCAACCGCAGTCCCAACTAAACCGCCAGCTGCGGAAACTATTACAGCCTCAATGATGAACTGTAGCAAAATATCTTGCTCTGTTGCCCCGATCGCTTTTCGCAATCCGATTTCTTGGGTGCGTTCGGTGACGGAGACTAGCATAATATTCATAATGCCAATGCCACCGACAAACAACGATATGCCTGCGATCGCTGCTAGCATAATTGTCAATGCACCTGTAATTTGACCGACAGTTTGCAAGGCATCTTTTTGGCTGCGGAGAGTAAAATCATCTTCACCATTAATTTTGTGCCGTAGACGCAACAAATTAGTAATTTGAAATTCTGCTGCATCCACGCTATCGGAATCACGAGCGGCAGCAACGAGGTAATCTAAGGCGATACCATAAGGAGAATTCTTGCCTACAAGTCGGTTGGCTGAGGTGGTGATTGGTATTAAGGCAGCATCATCATAATCTGCTCCCACGCTGGAACCTTTGGCTGTTAACGTCCCAATCACTTGAAAGCTGGTATTTCCAACTCGCAATTGCTGGCCGATGGCGTTACTATTACCGAATAGTTTTTCTGCCAAGTCTGCACCTAGCACAACAACTTGGTTACTTCGCTTGATGTCTACCTCAGAGAAAAATCTGCCTTTAGCAGTTTCAAAATCCCGCACCGATAGGAAGCTGGGAGTTGTGCCAATGATATTAACATCGGTGTTTCTGTTGCGGTATGTAACTACCTGTCTTCTGTTTAACTCTGGTGCAACTCCTACTACAGTTGGTACTTGAGAAGCGATCGCTTCCGCATCTTGCAACACTAGAGTTTTTGGCACTTCAAAGGAGATCCTCTGAGTTTCTTGATTACCTGGCAGTACAAATAGCACATTTGGTCCTAGTGACTCCAGCTGTTTATTGACATACTTTTGTCCACCTTCGCCAATGCCAATCATGGCAATCACTGAGGCGTTACCAATAACTATACCCAACATGGTGAGGGCGCTACGCAGCTTATTTGATAGCAGGGTTTTCCCCGCCATATTCATGCTTTCGAGGAAGTTCATATTAATTTGTAATTAAAATTTCAAAAACCTTTTTATCAGATGTTTTCTATTCGTTAATCTGCTGTTGAGACAATATATTCTTAGCAAGAAAATTATTTATTCTGTTGTTCTTTTACCTTTTCGATTTTGTAGTCTTTGGGTGGGTTGACAAATATGCGATCGCCTTCTTTAACTCCCCCTAAAATCTGAGTTTGATCTTGGATTTGTGCCCCAACTGTAATTTCGCGGAACTGGGGTTTATTGTTGGCATCTGGGATGAGTACGCCAGTTTTACCCTTTTCGGTAACGATTGACACCGTTGGTAATACCAAGGCATTATTAACGCGATCGCCTAAAAAAGTCAGATCCACATTCAAGCCAGAACGTAATTTATCAATGCCAGTATCAAGAGCAACCCGCACCTGGAAGGATGTTACACCTTGTTCCACCACTGCTTCTGGAGCAATCAGGCGGACATGACCTTTAAAAACTTGATCGGGATAGGCATCAGCAACAATTTCTACCTGCTGTCCCTGTTTCATTCTACCGAGGTCGGCTTCGGGAACTTGAGCTAATATTTCTAAACCACGTGCTACAGCGACAATTGAACTGGAAGTTGCCGATGCACTAGTAGATGCAGAAGTTGTGGGTGTGACAAACGCGCCTGGTTCAGCATACTTTTGGGTAACAATTCCCGACAGAGGAGCGCGAATAATAGTATCTTCCAACTGTACTTGTACACCCTTTAACTGAGCCTCAGCAGATGCAACGGCGGCTTGACGCTGGGCAATTTCTTCAGAACGAGTTCCATCTTCTAACAGCACCAATGCTGCCCGTGCTTCGTTAACAGCCGCTTGGCGTTGGTCGATTTCTTCACTACGAGAGCCACTTTGGACTAAAGACAATCGTTTTTTAGCTTCTTCTAAATTGGCTCTAGCACTTTTGTCTTCGCTAATGGCTTGATCGAGTAATTGTTTTTTCTCTGCTCCCTCTTTATATAGATATTGGTAACGCTTTACCTGTTCATTGGTGTAATTCACCTTTGCTTGAGCCGCATCCACTTGTGATTGAGATTGAGCAATTTCTTGGGGACGATTACCAGTCTTAGCTGCGGCTAACTGGGCTTGAGCTTGTGCTAGCCGCGCCTTTGCTTGAGCGATTTCTTGAGGACGACTACCAGCAAGGGCTTCGGCGAGTTGTGCTTGACTTTGGGCTAAGTTAGCACGGTACTGGCTCCTTTGAGCTTCAATGCTGGCGCTATCCATGCGGGCGAGAATTTGCCCTTGTTGAATGCGATCGCCTTGTTCTACATATAATTGTGATAGCACTCCGGGATTCTTCGGACTAATATTGACGCTCTGAACTGGCACGACTTTGCCACTAGCTGTAATCCGCAACGTCACGTTTTGTGCTGTAACTGGGACAGTTAATTGAGCAATGTTTTCTTTGTTCGCCCCTTGATTTACCAAAGTGTAAGTTGTTATGGTACCCACAACCAAAGCACTCCCCGCCATCAGCCCAATCAGCCAGCGCAATGGATACTTAACTTTGCCAATAACTGGAATTTCTATGTGCGTAGCCATATAGTAGAAGCCTGTAAATCTTGCTGTATAAGAATATTTTTTAATTAGAGGACAAGTGGAAAATACGGAGTTGTTAAAGCTTTGGGATTAAATTTTTATGAATCAATTAACAACTAGACGCATAATAAGCTTCACAGTTGCTTAATCTTCCTTCATACTAGGCATTCGTATTTCTGTATGTCTTCACCTGAAAGGGTGACTTTAGCCACAGCATGTTACACCTGCCTTGAAAATAGAGAACAGGTTACAGGTGACAGAGGATATGTTAAAGGGAAAAAATTTTGAGTTTCTTTACCCTTTCACCCGACTTTTGCAAGAAGTCTATTAGTGCAATCCTGAACTATTCGTGAGAAACGAGATCCTCGATTTTTTTGAGAAGCTGGGAATCTCCGGCTGGCAATTCTCACAAATCAGATAGGATTGCTATAGTGCGATCGCGCTTTAGTTGCTCTGTATTCTTTTCTTTTTCTCTACTCCCCATTCCCTACCGCCAAGCAGTTTGTAATTATTGCTGAAATTGAGTTAATAACCAAGCACCAACTTGACTTTGATTTATTTGACGAGTTCGCCGTAATGCATCATTTAATAAAGAAATAGCTAATCCTGACAATACCTGAGATTCGGTAATTCGCCTACTACCTTGGTTTTCAATAGCAAAAGCCATAATTTGAATATTCTGGACATTTAAAATCCAGTATTCTTTCACTCCTAAATCTTCGTATAAAAGTCGTTTTTCACCTTGATCGTCAGCAAGTGAGGTATTAGCTACTTCAATAACTAAATCTGGTGGTGGATATATATCTAGATTGATGATAGAAGTGCCGTAGGGAATGACATCAGCATTTTCACCAATATAATAAGACACATCAGGTTGAGCTTCTTTAAAACCTGCTTTCCGATATGTACAATTAGTTAAACCTTTGGTGGGTATGCCTTTTATTGTGCAAAAAAGGTTAACAGCAAAGGCAATAATTGTGTTGTCGCAAGCGTGGTCGTGGCCTAGTGGTGGCATTTCAATCCTCATGTGTTCATTGTAGTAATAGCCCTTGGCTTTTTCGTAGACAGGATTTTCAATTGCTTGAATATATTCATCCCAAGTGGCTTTTACCCAGGTATCGGTTGCTAGTTGGGTCTTTAATTCGCTCATAATATTGCCAAAGAGGAACTTTAACAACAATCATACAAGTTTTATTTTCCAGTATTAAGTTGATAGTCAAGCGTTAACTCCATCTTTACTTCAATCCTACCTCCTGAAAGACACGCAACGCAGATGCTTAAATCTATCTACTAGTGTAAAATCAGTACATTGTCGGCCACTAAAAACAGCCAAATCGGTTGTCTAGTCTTGAGGTTAACTTCTGCTGCTAGATTGTCTTGTGTCCACGCCTTGAGAGCAAATGCTTTTTATTTCACGTCAGAATTCAGTCCTTCAGAATTCAGAATAGTGGCGTTGCTGATTGCGGTATGAAAAATAATTTTGCGTTATTTCAAAATCCTTGTAGAGACGTTGCATTGCAACCCTTGTAGAGACGTTGCATTGCAACATCTCTACATCCAAATTTATACCTCGATTCAGCAACACCCAGAATAGTTAAAGAATCAGGAGAACATTTGATGAATAAATATACCAATCATTCTAGATTTCTGATAAATTATGACTCCTGACTCACCTCGGCTACGCTCGGCGACCACTTGGGTGCTGAATTCTTACTATTTCACTTTTTCAAAACTACATGGAAGGAATTTAAATACCCATTAATAGTTTTAGCTAATGTCTTCTGCTGTTTTTTTGTAGTTATTGCCATCACTTGATATAATCTACCTTCAGCGACATACATTCTACTTTTAGTGATTTTCCCTCCAGAATTGATGTATTCAATTTCTTTACCGGGATGATTATTAGAACTACGAATGTTTCTCTGACTAATTAAATTACTTTTCGTAGTTTTTAAAGCCATATCCCGTGCATTATTAAGTACAGCTTGGGGATCAGCCATTTGACCATAGCTATAAGGAAAATCATTGTAAGCAACTATGTATGCTACCTGCTGTTTTGGGGGTTGAGCGACAAATATTTCTAAGGTAATTTCCCCCATATAAGTTTTTTGGAATTCGGTATTTCTGTTGGGGTTTCCCGGCATCAAAATACTAAAGCGCCCATCGGGAGCGGTGTATAACTTCCATTTTGGCTGCACGGGTTGAGAAACCTTTGGTTTGACAACAGGCGTGGTAGGTTTGGGTTGACGCGCTTCCACAAAAACAGAACCACCACAGACGAGTGTGGCGGCGATTAGTGGCAACAGACTTTTAATTGTCATATTTTTTGCCTTTTGAGATGCTGATCTCACTGATGATGCTAGCTGTTATAACCTAGCAGCACATAAAGCAGCACCTATTAGCCCCACTTGTGGGTTGAGGATAACATACACAGGGATCTCTTCAAGGAGGCGGCGCATCCTGCCTTTTTGGGTGAAATTTAATAAGAAACCGTTGTTTTGAATTAAGGGCAAGATTTTGGGCGCAATTCCACCAGCAATATATAAGCCACCGTAAGGTAAGAGTTTCAGGGCAAGATTGCCAGCTTCTGCACCGTAAGCCTCTATAAATAATTGCAAAGTTTGTTCGCAGAGGCGATCGCGTTTTTCTAGTGCAGCTGTACCAATGACAGCACCAGGATCAACACTTTTCTCTTCTTGTCCAGCTTCTTCTTCCCAAGTTCTGACGATTTGGGCAATATCTGGGGATTCGACGGCAAATTTGCGATCGCGCAGAAATTGGTAAATTGCCACAATTCCCATTCCAGAAACCACGCGTTCTACAGAAACGCGCTGGATATCATGTTTACCCAACAGGTATTTCAACAGTTGAAACTCGATCTCGTTCCGAGGAGCAAAGTCAGCGTGTCCACCTTCTGAGGGAAAAACTTGATAGTCGTTTCCCTGTTTAATTAAAAATCCCTGCCCTAAGCCAGTACCAGCACCAATAATTCCAATGGGGGTTTCGGGTTGAGGTTTGCCAACTTGCAACGTCAGCAAGTCTTGTTTTTGTAAACCGGAAATGCCATAGCCAACGGCGGCGAAGTCGTTAATTAAAGAAATATGTCGGATACCCAATTCTTCTTCTAAACGTTCGGTATCTAGGAACCAAGCTAAATTGGTCAGTTTGGCAGTATTTTTGACAATGGGGCCTGCGATCGCAAAACAAGCCTTTTCTGGTATGGGTGTGTTAGCTTTGACCAAAAAATCCTGCACAATTGGTACTAAATCGGGAAAATCGGCACTGTGGTAACTTTCCTGATAAATAGTATGTAAAGCTGGTGAGTCTGATTTTTCAACCAATTGCAGAATCGTTTTCGTACCGCCGATGTCTCCTGCTAGTAACAAAGTCATAGAATTTATTGGTGAATTAAATTACTTTTTTTGTAAGATATACCCAACCTAGCAGAAGTCATGAACCCAAATCTCTATCAGAGGTTTAAGCAAATCGAATAACTTCTTCTATGTGGGTTAAATGGGAAGTATCTCCCGTTAGTTCTAATAACCATTCTGGGTCTTGGCGTACCACTTTTACTAGCGAACATAAAGAAGCTTTAACTTCTGTCTTAGCAATTTCCCCCACTAGCCCCATTGCTCCCCCCAATACAGATGCACCATGTGCTACTAGCAGGATATGTTCTGGGAAGTACTCAGTAGCTAAACATCTCGCAGTTTGCCCAGAACGTTCTCGCACTTTTTCGTGAGTTTCAGGATATTTGGCGGCGATGCGCGAAGTGTAGCTGGTGTCAATTCTGGGAAATAACTCTGCTAAGGCTGGAGTTGAGAGTCTTTTGGGTTCTTCTGTCATCCAAACTGGATTTAGCCATTCACTCAAGCCTGTTTCGAGTTTGATCGGCAAGTTGAGCATTTCTGCAACTGCATTTGCCGTCTGTACGGTTCGCAGGAAAGGCGAAGCGAAAATATGGCCAATCTTTTCTCCTTTCAATCGTCTAGCTAACTGTTGTGCCTGCACCATACCATCATCAGACAAGGGTGGATCGTAGCGTCGTTCGGCGGTGAGAAACCAATCAGGGTTTACGAAATCGAGGCGGTTAGCGTGTCTTGCGATCCAGACTATTTGACTCATGGGTTTAATTATTCCAATGAATAGAATTTGCCGCTAAACAAATAATAGATATCTGCAAGGAGGGCTAGAAATATTAATATATTATGACAAAATCGTAATAATTTTTAATAATACTAATGATTAGGAAAAGTTATAAATGCTGTCAATGCAGTTTTACTCAAAGCCTTTTTAGCCAAGTCTCTAAAGCAATATCAACTATAGTTTTATTCAATTCACGAAATCCATTATCTCGCTCTGACTTCAGTAAATTACTACTTTTAGCATTCCCAAAGCTAGATATGAATTTATACTATTGCTTATATGGCGGTTCTTAGTTTAGGTACTGAACCCCACCCCCAATCCCCTTCCCTTGTAGGGAAGAGGGTTGGAGGTGGGGTGTTAGGGACTTTTGCAAAAGGTCTATTTATTAATTACAGTATGCCCGTTCTGCTAATGTGACATCTAGGACAAATGGATTGTCATTACCCTGAAATTTAGTGATCGCCCGATTCCGTTCTATTTCAGTAGTATCAGGTAGGTCTTGCTGATTCCATTTACACAAAGTCTGACGCTGATTCTGAAAGTAATTTGGGTCTACTTTATCAGCCTGTTGCCGATAAATAGTGTAAAAGTAGAAAATTGCCCTGGCTATATCTCCTTTTACTTTCTCTCTCGGCTCAAAATTAGAAGATGCTGATTCGCTAAACTCGTCAATTCCACTACTAGGAATTGTAGATTGAACAGTGTTATTTCGATACCATTTCTTAGTAGTCGTGTCAGCTATATCATCAAAAGGTTTATTGCCTCGCTCACTATTAATATCTGCTCGTGCCGGAAATAAATGGTGCAGGTCACTTCGGGAATTACCTTTGTCAGCGCCTTTACTTTGTGGCCAAACATGCTCCGTATTCAGTCCTAATTTGTCAGCTTCCTGACTAGGATCGTCATTGCCAATTAAATTAATTGGGTAATTGGCATAAATGTCTGTCACAATCCCTGCTTGGTTATCAATAACACCAAACATTTCATCTCTTGCGCGATCGTAATTCAAAGTTTTGCTAGGCGTATATTCCTTAGCTAGTTCGTCAACTAGAGCGAATTTGGATAATTGAGGCAATATAATCGCTGAATCATCTATGGGAGTGGGAGTGGGTTGAATAACAGGAGGAATGGTGTCAGGGGTAGACTGGTTAGCAGGTAATGTAAACGCTGCAATCACAGGATCGTGGTCGCTGACAGGCTTCTTAAAGCCAACATTGACATGCACGATGTCAATTTCTGGTTTAGCAACACTAGAAAGATTTTTACTGACTAACAAATGGTCAATCAGTTGAGGATTTCCTTTAAATTTAAAACTATAGCGATCGCTAAGAGGTAAACGATCCGTCAAATTCTCCAGAATGTTACCCTTCAAAGCCTTCAGAGGTAAAGAATCTGGTAAATCGTTTAAATCACCCAATACAATTACTTTGGCTTGCGGGTCAACTTCTAGTAGTTGCGCTACAAATTCATTAACGATTTCGGCTTGTTTGACTCGTTTAACATCGCTGGGAGAACCTCCAAGCTTAGAAACAAAGTGATTAGCAATGATAAACACTTTTTGATCGTTAAAAATAAATTCTGCTGCCAGTGGTTTACGGCTTTCATCAAAAGCAGCATTCGTGGGGTCAATCCGACCAGGGTTAAGGGAGAGATCAAGACCATTTGGACTTTGAGTAATAGCTACGGCATCTAATGAACCGCCTCTTCTAGGTAGTTTTGCTAGAGTTATTCGGCTGGGTCGAAACAAGAAACCGACACGAATATTACCTCCAGGTTCTCCACCATCGCGATCGTCGCTGGGCGGAATATCAACAAAATCGTATGCTAGACTACCAATATTTTCCAGCGCCGCAATCAATTTTTGGTAAGTCTGGTTTGCATCCACAACATCATCATCGGTTGGCCCGTTGTTATCCTGAATTTCAATTAAACTGATGACATCTGGTGCGTTCAAATTATTGGCAATAATTTTGGCAATATTATCAAAACGTTGATCTTTCGGGTCTAAGTTCTCGACATTAAAACTAGCAACAGTCAATACATCCCGTGAATTTTTCAGAGATGTTGTTTCACGTTCTGCAACCAAAGGCAAAGAAGTTGGTAATTGCGCTATTGGACTAGCTTGGAGTGGACTAATCCATGCAAAGAAGATAAAAGCAATACTAAGTAGTAGCAATTTGATGGATTTCATTCTTTCTTCCAGCAAAGATATTTTCTAGATTAGTCTTCTTTCTTAATACAGTTCAGTTAAGAAAAGTTTTAGGTTGGGTAAAGTTTGCAATCTCTTGGGAAAAATTTTCAGATTTGGCAGTTTCAGAATAATTCATCAAAAGTCAGAACTATTTCCGAAAAAATCCCGTCGTGAGAATAAGTTATACTGCAAAGATTTCAGGGATGATGAGCAACACCAACATAATATATATTTGTTTATTCTTCTTTCTGATGATTGCTTTGTTTAAAATGCTAGGAAGTCCAATTCAGACAAATTTATTTCCAGTAGCTCAACAGCAAGCAATCAGAGTTTTATTTATTGGCAACAGCTATACCTATTTCAACGATCTTCCTTGGTTGACACAACAGTTGGCTGCCTCGGCAAAAGAACCGAAAACGCTGGAAACTGAAATGGTTGTGGTTGGTGGAGCTACACTCAAAAGTCACTGGAAACGTGGTAAAGCAATTAAGCGTTTGAAAGCAAAACGCTGGGATTACGTAGTACTGCAAGAGCAAAGTAATTTACCAATCACTAATCCCAAGGAAATGTACAACTACGCTACTCTATTTGATGCCGAGATTAAACGAGTGAATTCGCAAACAGTCTTTTACTTGACTTGGGCAAAACAAAATCAACCTGAAACGCAACAGATATTAACAAATTCATACATGAGCATTGCTAAAGAACTAAAAGCTAAAGTTGCACCTGTGGGAATAGCTTGGCAAAAAATTCAGGAAGCAAATCTAAAATTAAACCTTTACAGTTCTGATCAAAGCCACCCTAGTCCAATTGGATCGTATGTAGCAGCGTGCGTATTCTATACAACATTTTATGAGAATAGTCCTGTAGGCTTGAGTCGTCGTTTATACAGTAGTAATTCTAATACCCCACAAGAAAGCAACAGAATTGAGTTGGAAAGTTTAAGTAAAACAGATGCCCAAATGATTCAAAATTTAGTTGAGTACATTGTCATAAAAAGATAAAAACAGCCTGTTGTCTGCTTTCCAATACTTTTCGGATAAGCCTAACAATCTCTCTTTTGGTCTGGAAAAAGGTTAAAGGGTAAGCGGGAAAAGTGAATTAAAACCTTTCCCTTTCTCCTTTCCCCCAAAACCCGAAAAGTATTGGTCTGCTTCCAACAATTGTGAAAGTTTTTAGCCTTAACTACATTCAGACTTTTCGCTGTATTTTAATGTACCTAATTTGGCTTACTTCTTGGTTCACAAACTTGTTCTAATCCACCAGTTGATTTTCTCCAAATTAGGATCTATTTCCTGCCAACAACTTGCTGAAGAGTCTAACTCTCTTGTTGCTGCGAGTATTTTATCTATATCATCAAAGTTTTTTTGAATCAACTGCTTATCTAATTTAGGAATATCTAATTTAAGATATTTCAGACGGTTGGGTAACTCTACTTGCTCTTTTGACGGCAAGTTAGAAATTTGATTAACTTGTTCTAAAATTTTATCTACTGATACAATAACTTCTTGCAAGCTTGGCTTTTTAGTTTGTAATTTTAAATCTTTTTCTTCAAAAGCTTCTTCTTGATTACCTAACTTTACTAACACTATTTTGACAAAGAAAATATTGTAATCAATCTCACTTACTTCACCCACTTGCTGATGATATTTTCCACTTTTATTTATAATTACTATGTCACCTTTCTCAATTTTGTTGTTCATAATTTATACAGGATTTGAATTAAATTACTAAATAATTTCCTCTACAGAAAATACTACCCTAAAGCCACAAATCCTCAGTCCACCGTCTGACTCATTCCAGCTACGGCTAGCGCTGCGACACAGTTCTGCACTGAAACTCCAAGAACCACCGCGTAGCACTCGGCGATTAATATCACCGCCAACTTCCCAAGCTGTTCCATCTAAGGGTGCGTCGTTGTAATTGTTGTGCCAGGAATCAGCGCACCATTCCCAAACTAACCCGTGCATATCGTACAATCCAAAGGCATTAGCAACTTCAAAACTACCGACGTTTGTTGTTTCTTTACGGAATTTGCTTTTTGGTTCCATAGTGCAACTGACTAACTCAGGGGTAATCGTTTCGCCAAAGTGGAAGGATGTTGTAGTTCCAGCACGACAAGCATATTCCCATTCAGCCTCACTCGGTAAACGATAGTCGCGTCCAGTTTTTTCTGATAGCCTGAGACAGAATTCTACAGCCTCATACCAAGATACATTTTCTACTGGTCTATCTAAACCTTTGAATTTCGATGGATGGGGATTTAAAGCTTGTTTGACTTGGGGTAAAGCTGCTACTACTCTCCACTGTGCTTGAGTTACGGGAAATTTCCCCATAAAAAATGGTTCGACGGTAACTTGATGTTGAGGACGTTCGTCAGCATCTCCTTCAAACTCCGGTGAACCCATCATGTAAGTACCACCAGGAATCGATACCATTTCTAATGTGACAGACTTACTCAATTGTTCGGCAAAGAAGTTTGCATTGCAATTCATGCGGTTTACTTCTCTACCACCTGTGTCTACTGTTACTACGTCAAATTCAAAGGTTTCTAAGGGGGGTAATGGTACGATTACTTTTTGTGGTGGCGGCAGTAATATAGATTGAGACATCGAAACAATTTTTAAGGCAACAGGTTCAATGTTCGATGTTGCAAAATTTAAATCGTTGATAACATCTACTGCTGTTTGATACCTTTCACTTGGTAAATGTTTGAGTAATTTATCTAAAATTTTCCCTAATTCGTCGCTGATAGTAATACCTTTTTCTTGTAAACGTTCGCGCCATAACCATTTAGCGCTCATCGCATCATAAATAGGATCGTTAACTTGTCCAGAAGCATCCTGTAAAGGCAAACATCGAGTTAAAAGACGCACACAAGTTACACCCAAAGCATACAAATCACTGCCGTGACAGGCAAATCCAGCCATTTGTTCAGTTGGGGCATAACCAAGGGTATAAATTACTGTAGCTTGTCTTCCTAAACTGGTTTGTGTTACCTGTTTAGCACCACCAAAGTCAATTAATACGGGTTTTTGATCACTTGCACGGCGGATAATATTTTCTGGTTTGATATCCCGATGGATGACATTATGAGTATGAATGAATTGCAGAACTGGCAATAAATCAGCTAAAAGTTCCCAAATTTGTTGTTCGCTATAAATTTGTTGCTGAACTTCTTGTAAAAGAGTTTTTCCTTGAATAAATTCTTGTACGAGATATAAACTAGCACCTTGTTCAAAATAAGCTAATAATCTGGGAATTTGCGTATGATTTTCTCCCAGTTCATACAACCGAAAAGCCTCTTCTTTGAAAAATTCTGCTGCTTTGGTGCGTTGTCCTGTTCCCTGAAATTGTGGGAAAAATTGCTTGATGACGCAAGGCGCGTTTAGTCTGTCTACATCTTCTGTAGCATAAGTTCTACTAAATCCACCTTCACCTAAAAGCCTTAATACACGGTAACGGTTTCTTAGAAGTTTGCCAAAGTTGCTTTGTCCGCAACTCACGCAAAATCTATTGCTATCAGAGTTAAATGGATTTGAGCAATTGGGATTTTGGCAGATTTGCATAATGAGGGGGAAATAGCATCTTCTCCAAAGTTAGCCCCAATATTATCTAATTGAAAACAGTGATGTAGAGAAGCGAACACGGAAATTTATTCATGTGCTTAAAACTATCTTTCACACGAGGGCATAAGGATAAAGAAATTATATTTATTAAGAAGAATTCAGGAATCAAAAGCCAGAATAGGCTAAACCTTAGCTATCCGCTAACAGCATGAATTCTGTACGAATGGTCAATGAATATTGGTTAAAACCTTACTTTGTCCGGCTACGCTAACGTCCTTGGTGGGCGAAAAGGCGAAAAAATTAAAATATTCAATAAGCTAAAACTCTATCCCTTGATGGGTAAAGTATTCTGAATTCTGTATTCTGACTCCTTCTTTATTTACTTATTTATACTAAGACGTTACGTTAGCAAAAAGTACGGCATATTGCCATAATATTAGTAAGTTTTGGCAAGCCTAATGCACCCTAGATTTTAATATAGCTGTTGTTCACTATCTAAAAAAGTTCACGAAGAACCAAATCACCTACTTAGAACTTTTATGAGCGATTGTGACTCTTATTTGAAACTTTTATTTTCTCCAGAAGCGCGAATTAATTCAGCTAAAATAGCAACGATCGCAGATACTAAAATCAACATTACACTCAGTGCATTAATATCAGGTTTAACTCCGCTTCTAATCCGGCTAAAAATTTCCATTGGCAGGGTGTTAGAACCGCTACCGGCAGTAAAACTAGCAATAAGAAAGTCATCTAAGCTAAGAACAAAAGCCAAAAGACAACCAGCGACAATCCCAGGCATTAATTGAGGTAGCAATACTTTGATGAAAGCTTGGGTTGGTGTCGCGCCTAAATCTAGTGCTGCTTCTTCTAAGTGCGGATCTAAATTATTCAGTCGGGAAGCAACTACAAGCCCAACGTAGGCAAGACAAAACACGACATGGGCTGCAACTATCGTCCACAAACTCAAAGGTATTGCAAAGGCCGCTAAACATACTAGGGTAGCCACTGCGATCGCAATATCGGGAATAATCAATGGTAGGTAAGCAATACCGCTATACAATTTCTTACCAGGAAATTCGTAACGCGCCAACCCAACCGCCATCAAGGTTCCCAGCACTGCGGAAATTGCCACGGCACAACTTGCAACTATCATACTGTTTTGCAAAGCCGATAAAATGCGATCGTCACTGAACAACTTGCGATACCAATCGAGAGTGAATCCTTGCCAAGTTGCACTGTAAGGCGACTTATTGAAGCTATAAAAGCCAAGTACTAGTATAGGCAGGTACATGAACACAAACATCAGCAGTGAGAAAACCGCTTGCCATGAGACACGCGGTTTTTTGAGAGATGAAGAGATATTCACGTTTATATATGATTTTTCTTAGATAGCAATACAAAATATCATATATTATGTAATAAGTCAATAATTTAACTATCTTCTCTCCTTTTTAACAGATTCGTGTAATTCTCCTTCCTTTGCGAAGCAGGGAGGGGATGCAATACGGTTCGGTTAAAGGGGAAAGGGGAAAGGGAAAAGGTTTTGAATACATCCTTTCCCCTTTACCCCTTATCCTTTTCCCAGACCACAAGGAAAGTGAAAAATGCTTATCCGAACCGTATTGGGAGGGGATGTAAGCGAGTCAAAAGCGAAATCAGACCATCGTAGGGTAGCACATCTGTGCATCCTTACCAAGTTACGCGATCGCCCCATTTTTCTAAAGTTTTAGCACTTACTCCTGGAACTCTTTCTAAGTCATGTAAAGATGTAAATTTTTGCTGTTGACGACTTAGAATTATTCGCTGTGCTAACTTCTTACCCACGCCAGGGAGAGTTGCTAATTCTTCTAAATTTGCGGTGTTGATATTTACTTTTTGAATTCCTTGTAAATCAGTTGATGAAGATGTTTTTATCTGGGGACACCGTGTTTTTTCTAATTTAATTTTTTCTTGAATTGCTGGTGGTAAACCGAGTTTAACTTTAGTATAAAGACGAGCAAATTCCCGCACATAATGGGCAGCAACTATCGGATTTTCAATCACTACAAGCGTTTCATCGTTACCATTATTGGCAGCGTTTGACCAATTATGAGAACCTGTAATTACTGTTTGACTATCAATTACACCAAATTTGTGATGCAATAAATCACCTTTGGGTAACACAGGTACACCTACTGTAGTAATTGGATTTGACCAAGGATGATTGTCAATTTCATATTTACATTTGTTACTCAGAGCAACGCCCATCATATCTAAGGCTTCGCTGTAAGAACGATAAGCAAATTGTGGTTCAATTAAAGCGCGAATTTGTACATTTTCTTGATGGCGTTTTTCTAAAATATTGGCAAGAGGCTGTTCAGAAAATACAAATAACGCCATATCAATAGATTTGGTTGCTGAATCTAAAGTTTTACCAATTAAACCATTACTACTGTTACTCCAAGGTTGAGTTGGAGAAGTTGGCGAAAATTGCACAGTAATTTTGGTGTTACCCAAAGTTATTTGTTTAGGTAAACGCATCGGTTTTTCCAAACCAAATCGACTATCTGGTTGACCTCCAGGGCCATCACCCCACATAATATTAAACTCTTCTGTAAATAAAGATGCTAATTCTGGGCTGTCAATCTGCAATAAATTATTGGCATTGCCTAAACTGCTGGGATTTGTAAAATCACCAGAAGTATCACTTAATGTAAAGTTGGCGGAAGTGATAATTACAAGGCGATTGTCTACAATCACAAATTTGTGATGCATCAAACTGCTACCAGCTGAACCATCTGCTCGATCGTCTATCCAAGGAATTTTGGCATTCTGCAAAATCATCAAAGCATCCCTTTGATTGATTTCCGTTGGGGTGAGTTGATTATCGTGGTTAATATCGATAAATTGGCGAAATTCGTTGTAACGTTCTTGTTCTCTTTTATCTAACTTACCTACTTCAGCAGATGTTAAGCTACTCCAAGGTCGGCTATAGGTATTTTCTAAAATTATCCTGACTTTTACCCCAGCTTTTTGTCTATCAACCAGTGCTTGAGCAACTTTGGGTAAACGTAATTCTTGCACCGCCACATCTACTGTAGATTTAGCCTGGGTAATAGCATCGGTAATCTGTTTTTCTAAATCATCCCCAAGGCGAGTTTGCTGACGGTAAGCTTCTTGGTATTCTGAAGACTCAGAATGGTTAAAGTAAACTTGAACTAATGGATCTTGCGGTAAAGGTGTTGGACGTTGATTATAAGACTGGACTCGTTGACAACCAGCAAGGGAGAATATCAGTAAAAAGATATATAAAAAATATCTTTGTCTAGAGATAAGTTGCACTGTAATCTGCTAAAAGTGGATTGGGAGTGGACATATTTATCATTCCCAAAATTTGATGTTTTGAATTACAGCAGAATTCAGGAGTCAGAATTCAGGAGTCAGAATTTAGGAGTCAGAATTCAGAATGGGCTACGCCCCTCTGGGCTAACAGAAGTAAAACAGTTTTTATACTTGGCTTTGAGACGCAAGCTTGTGTACAATACTTTCCTTGAAATCTGTTGTAAGTAGAGAAATAGCTTTCCAAGCAAAAAGAAAAATCCACTCCCAGAGGCAGAATTACAAAGATGTTTTTCAGGATTTATCGACTAAAACTGTATATTCTGAAAAGATCGACAGCTTATTAGCAACAGATGTTCTCACCATTATCGGTTATATGCAAATTTATCTAGATTACAGCGCCACTACTCCGACTCGAAAGGAAGCGATCGCAGTTATGCAAACAGTCCTCACTCAACAGTGGGGTAATCCTTCCAGCTTACATGAGTGGGGACAACGCGCTGCAACAGTTGTAGAAGAAGCCAGAGTCCAAGTGGCTGGTTTAATTAACGCCGCCACTCCTGAATCGATCGTTTTTACCTCTGGCGGCACTGAGGCAGATAATTTGGCGATTATGGGTGTGGCTCGGTTGTATGCTGTTCCTCAACATCTAATTATCTCCAGCGTTGAGCATTCTGCAATTTCTGAGACAGCACGGTTTCTAGAAATGTGGGGTTGGGAAGTTACGCGCTTGTCTGTAGATGTTAAAGGTAGAGTTAATCCCTTGGATTTAAAGGCGGCGTTGCGACATAACACAGCCTTAGTTTCTATAATTTACGGGCAAAGTGAAATTGGGACAGTGCAACCGATCGCAGAACTGGGTAAAATTGTGCGATCGCATGGGGCTTTGTTCCACACAGATGCGGTGCAAGCTGCGGGACGCTTACCCATAAATGTGCAAGAACTACCAGTAGACTTACTTAGCCTTTCTAGTCATAAAATATATGGGCCACAAGGTGCAGGGGCGCTATATGTGCGTCCTGGTGTGGAATTAATATCTTTACTGGGCGGTGGTGGACAAGAAATGGGATTACGTTCTGGTACACAAGCAGTACCGATAATTGCCGGATTTGGTGTAGCAGCAGAATTAGCAGCCGAAGAATTAGCTATAGAAACACCACGGTTAATTAAGTTACGCGATCGCGCCTTTGCCCAATTAGTTGAAATTCCTGGTTTAATTCCTACAGGGGATGCTTGCGATCGTTTACCTCACCATGTGAGTATGTGCTTAGAAAACGCCGATGGCAAAAAACTCAGTGGTAAAACCTTGGTACGACAGCTAAACCTTGCAGGTATCGGCATCAGTGCTGGTGCTGCTTGTCATAGTGGAAAACTTAGCCCTAGCCCGATATTGTTAGCAATGGGTTATTCCGAAAAAGCCGCTTTGGGGGGAATTCGCATCACATTGGGGCGTGATACGGCAGAAGCTGATATAGATTGGACAGTGATGGTATTGAAGCAAGTTTTGCAAAGGCTGATACCGGATTTATCTTTAGTTAAGCGTTAAATTATTGGCAACGCTACTAAGATTTCAACCGTGTAAAGTTGTATGTCAAAAATTAATCAGATCCAAAAATAACTACAGGAACAAAGCGGTGAAAAGTTTCAAAATATTGCCGATGCTTACCTTCATAAAAAAGGATATGAGCAGATTAATCCTCTTGGAACTTTTCTGCAACATAAGCAATACATATAACAACTTATTCAGGGGTTACGGGAAGAAATCGAAAGAGAAAAGAAGCATGACTTCATGCACGACTAGGTTATGAAATACTAGCTAATTTAAGGATAAAAACATCATGAACACTGCAAAACTCACCACTGATGGCACTCACCAAATAGTTATTTTGCCCGAAGATTTCCAACTCACTGGTACTGAAGTTTATATCAAAAAAATTGGTAACGCCATTGTCCTGATTGCCAAAGATAACCCCTGGCAATCTCTCATTGATAGTCTAGACAACTTCTCCGATGACTTCATGAATTCTAGAGATCAGCCAGTTATTGACACTAGAGAAAGTTTTTAAATGCGATACCGGCTGACACCGGATTTATCTTTAGTTAACTAATTTGCCGTAAGTCCTCCACCCCACGAAAGATCCCCAAGTAGAGGAGCCAGCCGCGTGGGCGGTTCTCCCGACTTGAGTGGACTGGTGTCATCTGGCGTGTGGGCTGCAATGCCGAGAGAACATAACTAAAGGCTATCTTTAAGCGTCACCACATCAGCTGAATTTGGAATTGCTGCAATCAGAAATAATCGCAGGTGCTTGGTCAAATTGGCTGATGGGAGCGGGTTTCATGTCGCGATAGTCCAGCAGTTGAACTAGGATGAGATAGGCGATCGCTAAAATCACCGAAATCGCACCTGTAAGAATGGCAATTATTTTCGAGCGTTCCATCAGTATTTCCTGTAATGCAAGTTATTGTGCAGTGCCTATATCCACATTAATAGTTTAGACACACCACACGCTTAACGATATACATTCACCTTTGAGCCGCTTGATGTTTGGATGTTCATAAGCATTCTGTCGTAGTGGCGTTGCTGATTCCATGTATGATGTAGGATTTTGCATAATACCAAAATCCTTGTAGAGACGTAGCACTGCTACGTCTCTACATCCAAATTCATACTTTAATTCAGCAACGCCGTCGTGGTTAATCAAAGCAACGGTTTAGTCGTTAGGCTAGTGATGCATCTACTTCTTGATAAAACTTCTGTGCTTTGCGAGTCAGTACCAGTTAATACATGACGACGAATACTGTCAAATGACACCACTTCCCCAGCCTCAGCTTCCTGCATAGCTTCACGCAAAGCTTGCTCAAAACCAGGGATATTCAAAAGTTCCGTTGTCGCCTCATTTTCTTCTCTTTCTTCTAGATCGGCCAGAAAATCACTCACTACCCGCAGCCTTTCTGGAGACAGTCGCCGTAAACGCTTCTCAGTTTCCTGAAGAATAGTAACGTCATCTTGCTTTGATTCCATAGTTATTTCTATAGCTAATGTTTTTTACCGTCGATTTACTCCTTTCTTTATATGTTAAGGGCAGCTAGTCGTCAGACATCGCCCTAGAATTGGCGATCGCTAAAATGACCGAAATCGCACCTGTAAGAATAGCAATTAATTTTGAACGTTCCATCAGTATTTCCTGTAATGCAAAGTTGTTGTGCAGTGCCTATATCCACATTGTCAAAATATTAAGTTGCACATCACGTTTTAATATAAAAGGGCAAAAAATGAGCCTTTGATGCTCGAAGTTGACCTTCTGAGGCTCGACGTTGACCTTCTGAGGCTCGAAGTTGCGGCTTTTATCCTCGAAGTTGCACGTTTGAAGCTCAACTAACAAATATATCTAACCATTCCTGAATTTACAGGGGTGAGCGTGTAGTAAAATTTGCTTACCTCTGTAAAGTGGAACATGGCTTTAGACTTCTCCGGTGAAAATCTCCGAGGACGCAACTTCAAAGGACAAGACCTTGCGGGTGCAAACTTTAGCTATGCCGACATCCGAGGGGCAAACTTCGCCAACGCTAATTTGACAGGGGCAAACTTCAGCCATGCCAAAGCTGGATTGCAACGACGTTGGGCAATTGGTTTAGTTATTATCTCATTCTTATTGTCGGGACTGTCAGGATTTCTCTGGGCTATCAATGGTTACTTGGTGTCGAGTATATTTAGCTCATATAGTGATAGCCAAATGGCGAGCAGGGTTGCTCTAATCACATTGATTGTCTTTTTCGTCATCACGATTCGCCAAGGAATAATAGCTGGTTTAGGAGCCGTCGCCTTCGCCGTCGCCTTCGCCGGAGCCTTCGCCTTCGCCGTCGGAGCCAGAACCTTTGCCCTCGCCGTCGCCGGAGCCGTCGCCGGAGCCGTCGCCGGAGCCGTCGCCTTCGCCGTCACCGGAGCCGTCGCCTTCGCCGTCACCGGAGCCGTCGCCTTCGCCGTCGCCGGAGCCGGAGCCTTAGTCTTTGCCGTCGCCGGAGCCGGAGCCTTAGTCTTTGCCGTCGCACTAGGATCCTTGACCGTCGCCTTCGCCTTTGCCGTCGGCTTCGCCATCACCTTGGCCGTCGCCTTCGCCGGAACGTTATTTAGTATCTACATCAGCTGGCGAGCCATGAAAGGAGATCAAAAACACTCCTTAATTCGCAATATTGCGATCGCCTTTGCTGCTACAGGAGGTACAAGTTTTCGTGGCGCTAATTTGACCAATGCTGATTTCACCCAAGCCACACTCAAAAGTACAGATTTGCGCAACACTATTCTTATCTGTAGCCGTTGGCATCAAGCCAAAATGCTTGACCGTGTTCGTCCTGGCAAAACTTACCTTGAGAATGCACAAGTACGTCAACTGCTGATTACTGGACAGGGACAGGATAAAAACTTTAACCGTGAAAACCTGCGGGGTATCAACTTACAATCAGCAAACTTAGCAGATGCCAGCTTTATTAGTACCGATCTCAGTGAAGCCAACTTGCAAGATGCCGATTTGTCAAGAGCAAAACTGAAGCAAACGCAACTAGACGGCACAGATTTAACAGGTGCAACCCTCACAGGCGCGTACATTGAAGATTGGGGCATTACAAATACAACTAAATTGCATGGGGTGAGGTGTGAATATATCTTTATGCGCTTACCCACCAAAGAAGACCCCGACCCGCTCCGCAAACCTGATAATAAACGAGAGGTATTTGCAGACGGAGACTTTGCCGACTTTATCAAACCAATTTTTGACACCCTCGACCTTTACCACAATCAAGGCGTTGACCCCCGCGCTATTGCCATTGCCTTCAAAAACCTGGCCGAAAAACATCCCGAAGCGGAGTTAGAAATCGTGGCAATGGAAAAACGCGGCGATGATAAAATCTTGCTCAGAGCCAAAACCGCCGCAGGTAGCGATAAATCTCAACTGAGTGCAGAATATTTTGATGATTATAATCAACTCAAAGCGTTATCGCAGAGTCAGCAATTATTGCTGGTAGAAAAAGATCAGCGCATTATTAGTTTAGAAAATATGGTAGATACTGCTCTCAAGCAGCCGAAATTTTATACTCAAGGAGATACAAATATGTCTGATATCAGTGGCATCAATATTCAAGGTAGCAGTAATGTTAGCGGTATCGCTGGCAATAATTCTATCGCTAATCTAGGAACCATTAGCGGTAACGTGAGTATTGCCCTCAATGAGTTACCTGATGCAACCGATGCCGAGAAACCAGGAATCAAAGAATTATTGTCGCAGTTGCAAGATGCGATTGTCCAATCCACATATTTGTCAGAAGAAGACAAAGCCGAAGCGCTAGAACAAGTGAACACTTTGGCAGAAGCGGGTAAAAGTCCTCAAGAATCCACCAAGCAGAAGACGGCAAAAACTGCAATCACTATGTTGAAAGGGATATTTACAGGCTTACCTGCTGTTGCTTCGCTAGTTGAAGCGGGTAATAAATTATTGCCTGCGATTTCTAAACTATTCGGTTTGGGATAATTTAACGCGAGGTCTTTGAAATAAAAAATCCTTAAAAAGATGTTTTAAAAGTTTTTTGGTCGGTAGCAAAACGTTTTAGATCCCCCTAAATCCCCCTTAAAAAGGGGGACTTTAATTTCGGTTCCCCCCTTTTTAAGGGGGGTTAGGGGGGATCTCTCTTGCGTAAATCCTGTTCCAATTGCGATTTACCTGGCCACGATCGCATCTACTTTCTTCATTCTCAGGTAGTTTTGGAATGTAGAGTTGAATTTTTCCAAAATGTCTTTAACTGAAGAAATTCTTTCCCAATTACCAGGCGATGTTTTAAAAGGATTGCGCCAAGGCGATCGCATCTTAACATCTGTGCGCGAAAACTCCGCACCACTACCAACGCTAGTTAAAGAAAGTCAACAGCCTTTAGGCGATATAGACTTCGATGTGCTTATCTGCGGTGGCACTTTGGGCATTTTAATTGGTTGCGCTTTGGCGGTGAAGGGACTGCGGATAGCGTTGCTGGAACGGGGAATTTTGCGGGGGAGGGAACAAGAGTGGAATATTTCTCGCAAAGAATTAGATGTGTTTGTGGAATTAAACTTGCTGACTGAGGAAGAATTAGCAAGTGCGATCGCCACTCAATATAACCCAGCGCGAGTTAGTTTTGCTGGCGGTACAGAAGTTTGGGTAGAGGATGTTTTGAATATTGGCGTAGATCCAGTTTATCTACTCGCTACCTTGAAAACTCGATTTCTCGCTGCTGGAGGAAGGTTATTAGAAAACACACCCTTTACCGAAGCGGTGGTTCATCCAGACGGCGTGATGGTGAATAACCAATTCAAAACTCGGTTATTAATCGATGCGATGGGACATTTTTCACCCATCACCCAACAAGCACGCCAAGGCAAAAAACCAGACGCTTTATGCTTGGTGGTAGGAAGTTGCGCCCAAGGTTTTGCGGAAAATAACTCAGGCGATTTATTATTATCATTCACATCTTTGCAAAACCAATGTCAGTACTTCTGGGAAGCGTTTCCAGCCAGGGATGGCAGAACCACTTACTTGTTTACTTATATGGATGCAGAACCCCAACGTTTAAGTTTAGAAGCTCTATTTGAGGAATATCTGCGTCTTTTACCAGAATATCAGGGAGTAGAGTTGAGCAAACTGAAATTTCAACGGGCGCTATTTGGTTTCTTTCCCACCTATCGCCAAAGTCCCTTAAAAACTCCTTGGAATCGCATTTTACCAGCCGGAGATAGCAGTGGTAGTCAATCTCCCTTGAGTTTTGGTGGTTTTGGGGCAATGGTGCGTCACCTGAAGCGTTTAACCTATGGCATTGACGAAGCGCTAGAAATAGAACAATTATCTGCAAAAGCTTTAGCACTGCTGCAACCCTATCAGCCAAGTTTGACTGTTACCTGGTTGTTTCAAAGGGCGATGAGTGTTGGTGTAAATCAGAAAATTGCCCCAGATCAAATTAACCAACTACTCTCGGCAGTATTTGAGGAAATGCAACAGTTGGGTACACCAGTGTTAAAACCATTTTTACAAGATATAGTGCAATTTTCGGCACTAACGCAAACACTGTTAAAAACTGGTTTATATCATCCGATATTAGTTGCCAAGATAATTCCGCAAGTAGGTTTGGCAAGTTTGTTAGATTGGATGTTACATTACAGTAATTTAGGTGTATACACTGCCTTGCTTTCGCTAAGTCCAATGCTAGAAACATGGATTAAGAATCAACCAAAAGAACAACAATATTATTGGCATCGTTTGGTTGATGCTTGGAAGTATGGTTCTGGCGGTGATTACTCAGATGAAACTTAGAATTTTATCGATGTGAGGATAACATGATAGAACGGAAATCATCAGGAATCAAATATTTTGCAGTGCTGATTGGATTCCTGCGCGATCGCCAAGGATTTCTAGAGGAAATTCGCCAAGGTACGAGATTACCAAATAAAATCATTTCGCTGCTAGTTTGCAGTTCTTTATTTATCGCTGCTTATGGCGGAATCATTGGTGCATACCATAGTTGGATGCAAGCTTTGTCTTCCGCCATTAAACTCCCAGCGCTTTATTTAATCACACTTTTGATTTGTATCCCGACGTTGTTCTTTGCTAACATCATTTTTGGTTCCAAGCGGACTTTTGCACAGCATTTAGCATTAGTATTAACTGCGGTTTCAGTCACGAGTGTACTTTTATTTAGCTTTGCTCCAATCACACTGTTTTTCTTAATTACTACCAATAATTACCAGTTCTTGATTTTGTTAAATGTCTTTATCTTTGCCATCACTGGATTTATTGGTGTTTCGTCTTTATATCAAGCCACCAGTTTAGTTTTAGAACAAGATGATGAAAGTACCAAGACACGCCAAAAGATTTTACAATTTTGGCTATTTCTTTACGCTTTCGTAGGCAGTCAGTTAGGATGGACTCTCAGACCGTTTTTTGGTACACCTGGTTCTGCCTTTGAACTATTCCGCGAAAGAGAAGGTAATTTCTATTTAAGCGTGATTAAATCTCTTAGCTATCTCTTTGGATTCCGTTAATTAGTCATTAGCAATTCCCCAAAATATACAAGCTAATAAAATTATGCTGAAAAAACAAAATCGCGGAATTCAACAATTTGGTGTTTTGGTTAATTTATTGCGCGATCGCCAGTCATTTTTAGAAGAGATTCGTCAGGGAGTCAGGTTACAAAATAAAATCAGTTCTCTATTCGTAACTAGTTCCATATTCTTTGCTCTTTATGGAGCAATTATCGGTGCATCCCATAGTTGGGCACAGGCATTATCTGGTGCGATTAAACTTCCGGTATTCTATTTAATCACACTGATTATTTGTTTCCCGACTTTGTTCTTTTTTAATGTTTTATTTGGTTCTCGGAGCAGTATTTTACAGCATTTCGTTGTATTACTCACATCTGTATCAGTGATTAGCGTACTTTTATTTAGCTTGGCACCAGTTACGCTATTTTTTCTGATCACTACACCCGATTCTTATCAATTTTTCAAACTATTGAATGTATTAATTTTTGGCATTACAGGCGTATTTGGCGTGAAATTCCTGTATGAAGGGATGCAATTACTTTCTCAACAAGATGAAGTCGGTAAAAAAACCCGCACTACTATTTTAAGATCCTGGTTATTGCTTTATGCCTTTGTTGGTATGCAGTTAGGATGGTTTCTCAGACCCTTTTTTGGTGCGCCTGACTCTAAATTTGAATTGTTTCGCGCAGTGAAAGGTAACTTCTATTTGGATATTGTCGCGGCGATTTCCGAAATTTTAGGTTTGCGTTAATCTAAGATTTCTACCTGTTTAGCTACACTCGACAAAGGCTTTCATGCTGCTCCCATATCAGCTATCGCACTACAATAACTGGTGTTCCCAGACTTACCTGATCGAATAATTCTTTCACATCGTTGTTGTACATTCGAATACAACCGTGTGACGCAGCCTTACCAACTGAATCAGGATTAGGCGTACCGTGAAAACCAACCCAATTTTTACCGTTTGTCCAAAATCCAATCCAGTATTTGCCAAGTGGGTTTTCCGGGTCTCCTCCTGGGATAGCCTTACCTGTAAAAGGATTTATCCAAGTAGGGTTTTCCAACATTGTACGGACTCGGAAATTACCAATTGGACTGTCCCAGCCTTGACGACCTACTGCTATAGGATAACTTTTAATTCGGGTTTTTCCTCGATAGACGGTAACTCGACGGTTGCGAACGCTGATCTCTAGGTGAAGAGGTTGAATAATTAAATTATTAAAATTAGTATTAGTTACTTCAGAGACTAAATTTTTACTTGAAGTATCAGGAGTCACTTTTAGCTCAGAAGCTAAGGAGATAGCTGGATTAAAATTTAATCCAGATGCACAAATAATAAAAATAACTAATTTATTTAATTGCTTGAACATTTTCAAATTTAAAATTTTGTCCATCGACATCAAATAGTTTAACCACTAAATATCAATAGTAATTTCTTCAGAAAAATAGAATTTTCAAAAGGAGTTGCAGTAGAAATAGAATCATTTGAAAGCGGATCTCTTCTTTTCTACTGCATTTACTATTGATAACAGTCACTATTTTAAATCATCTACAAGCTTAACAAACTCGCTAGTCCGTGTAGGACTAGTAAATTACCATAGCGCTCTGACACCTCCACCAGTGTTTTGTCCACCTGTTGTGTTGTTACCACCTGTATTATTCTGCGTTCCGGTAGTGCCGTTACTTGGATACTGCTGTGTTCCAGTAGTACCATTATTTGTCCCACTAGTGCCATTATTTGGATACTGCTGCGTTCCACTAGTGCCGTTACTTGGATACTGCTGCGTTCCAGTAGTACCATTACTTGTCCCACTAGTGCCGTTACTTGGATACTGCTGTGTTCCAGTAGTACCATTACTTGTCCCACTAGTGCCGTTACTTGGATACTGCTGTGTTCCAGTAGTACCATTACTTCCATTAGTGCCGTTATTTAGATTCTGCTGCGTTCCAGTAGTACCATTACTTCCATTAGTACCGTTATTTAGATTCTGCTGCGTTCCAGTAGTACCATTATTTCTTCGACTAGGGCCATTATTTGGATACTGCTGCGTATCAGTAGGATCATTATTGGCATTATTTGGCGACTGCTCCGTTCCGTTGGTCGAATCACCTGTAGATTGCCCTGCTTGAGAGTACAATCTATTACCTATCGGGGCTTGACTAGTTTCCAAATTTCTAGCGTTGGATTGGGGTATAGCATATACCGGAAGACTTATTAAAGCACCAGTACTAGCAACACCTACAAGGCTAGCAAGCATTTTGAGCAAATTTTTATTGTGGTTTACGTTCATTGGTATCTCCTGAACCTGAGTTTAAAGTTAAATGCTTCTTATCCCACTAAGCAATTTGCTGAAATCTAGAAAAAGTTTTTTCTATTTTTCAACTAAAACTAATGATCTAAATCAAAAGTATTTGACAGTAATGTTGTTATTTAATTAACAAGTTAACTGAATTAATTTCTTAGTCCTTCTCCCTAAAGTCTAGTCTGATGTTAAATTAACTTGTAATATTCTAGACACTATTTGTTTAATATTTTTTCAACAATCTACTTCTTTAGATAGACGCTTAATATATTTTTTCATCTAATAAATAATATTTTAAAGTTCATATAGCCTTTCCTAATCTAGCGAGGTACAGCTTAACCTCATCCCGATAAAGCTGTGCTTTATCTCCTCTCTCTTTGGTAAAGAGAGAGGTTGGGGATGAGGTTTTGATATCTAATTCATGCACCTGAAAAGCGCTATAGCATAAATCAAAAAATAACACAATTGCTTATGGATATAATTAAATTCAGCTTGCTGTTACTAAGAGCAAAACCATTACCAGCTAGCTATGCACCCCTACAAATAATTGTGGTTCAAATAGATAAGAAAAGGGCTGTTTAGCTTACTTTTCTAGACTCCAGCCCAGGGCTACGGCGACTTCAGCCGCTAATTCTAGAGGATTGAATGGTTTTGCGATCGCACTAATCATTCCCATCTGAGTATAGCGACGGCGATCGGAAGCCTGGATTTTGGCAGTTAACAAAATTACCGGAATCGCTTTAGTTAATGGATTGGTTTGTAATTTTTCAAAGGTCGTAATGCCATCCATCTCTGGCATCATCACATCTAGTAAAATTGCATCTGGTTGGTAAGTCTCAGCTTTAATTATGCCCTCTTTACCGGAACTCGCTGTCACTACTTTCCAGCCTGCGACTGTTTCCAAGCAAATCTTGGCAACTTCTTGAATATACTGCTCGTTATCAACCACTAGAATTTGCTTTGTTGTCATCACTGCTATCCTCTTGTTGGTTTAGGGGAATTCGCTGAAGTAACTTCATCACCCGTTGTTCAAATTCTTCGGTGGTAACACGCCCTTTGGTGACAAATTCTGCATCTTGACTTAATTGGCTATTTATGAGTGCATCGTAATTACTAGGAATCACGGGAATGCTGGAAGAGTCTTCTAAATCAGTATTTTGGAAAGTCCCAAACAACGGCAGAGTCACATAAAAGGTGCTACCTTCACCCAATACACTTTCAGCCCAGATGCGTCCGCTATGCTGTTGCATAATGCTCTTACAAATTGCCAAACCTAAACCAGTCCCATCATGGTTGCGTGAATCTGAAGAGTCAACTTGTTGAAAACGCTCAAAGATACTCTCAAGTTTGTCTGCTGGGATACCACGTCCAGTATCTTTGACTGTCAACAAAACTTCATCTTTTTGTTGTTGCGCCCCCAAGCAAACCGTAGATCCAGCAGCCGAAAATTTAATGGCATTACTCAGTAGGTTAGTCAAGGTTTGAACAATGCGATCGCTATCTGCTAAGACTTGACCAGATAAAGCAGAAATGGATACTTTCACTTCTGCTTTGTCGGCCAGAGGCTGTATGACATTTACTGCTTGGGTGATCAGATCAACGATATTGCAGATTTCTGGTTCCATCTTCGCCTTACCCGACTCGATCCGCTCAATGTCTAGGATGTCGTTGATTAAACGTACTAGGCGTTCGCTGCTATCAGTAGCAATTTGCAGCAGGCGTTTTGCCTGCTCTGAGTCTGAGGGTAGCAAACCACTGGCTAGCATTCCCAGGGAGCCGTGAATCGAAGTTAAAGGTGTACGGAGTTCATGACTAACAACAGAGACAAATTCATCTTTCATCCGTTCGATTTGCTTGCGCTCTGTGATATCTCGTAAAATAACCGTATAAAATATTTCTTCACCCATATCTATTTTAGAGATGGAAGCCTCGGCCGGAAATTCAGTCCCATCCTTGCGGCGACCATAAATTTCACGCCGTTCTCCCATCCGACGGGCAATGTTGGGAGATTGGCCAAAGTCAACGACGTGTTGACGATGCATTTGGAAAAAGCGTTGCGGTAAGAGTAAATCAAGCCCCTGTCCAATCACTTCCTGGGCAGAGTAGCCAAAAATCTTCTCTGCTCCTTGATTAAACAAGGTAATGCTTTGAAACCCGTTGATGGAAATAATTGCATCATCAGCAATATCTAAAATCCGTGCAAATCGGGCTTGAGAAAACCGTAATTCTTCCTGTGTCCGTTGACGTTCATCGAGTTGTGACTGTAACTGTTGATTTACCCTAATTAACTCGGCAGTACGTTCTGCTACTCTCAATTCCAGTTCGCCAATGGCTCGTAAATTGAGAGATGAGGGAAAACTTACTTCCCCTGCCTCCCTTACTCTTCTTCCCCCTCTGCCCTCCTCCACGCGCTGCCGCAATTTCATCCGTTCTAAGCGATTAACGATCCGGGTTACTAGTTCTGGCCCGACAATCGGCTTGCTTACAAAGTCATCAGCGCCAACGCTAAACACCTGATTTACCGTTTCGGCATCGCTATGCACAGTCAGGAATAGGATGGGTAATTCACTCCAGGGCGAATCGTTGCGTACTAATTGGCAAAGTTCTATACCATTTATATAAGGTAATTCCACATCCAGAATTAGCATATCTGGCGTAACTGCTTCCAAGGTGTTCCAGAACTGGCGCGGATCTTCAAGAGCGATCGCCTTTAATCCCCAAGGACTTAGTAAGGTTTGCAACAATGCCTGAATTTGCGGATCGTCATCCACCACCAATATTTTAGTTTCTGTATGGAGGTCATTTTGCAGAGGTTGTGTGACTGTTTCTAATACCTGTGGGTTTGGTGATGCAGATATTGCCGCAGCTTCGTTTCCGTCAATTTGCTGACGCAATAACTTTACCCAACTTTCGAGGTTATTAATCTCAGATTGACTCAAGGTTTGGCCAGAACTCAGCAGCAGTTCGATATTGCGTGCCAATTTTGAGCCAAGAAGTAAGCCAAAAGTACCTAAAGATCCCGCCAAGGTATGCGCCTCTTTGGCTGCAAGAGAGAGCAATTCGGAATTTAAATTATTTTGGTTTAAAGTTGCGATCGCTTCCTCAACTCTCCTCACCTGCTCGTCCACCCGTCCTTGAAATCGTTGCCAAATTTCCGCAACTGCCATTACTGTTTGCTGCTGTGATTTGAGATTGGGAACTGGGGATTTTATACAATCTAATTCCCCCTGTTCCCTACTCCCTGCCCCCCTTGTACTAAGCGCAGTCGAAGTATGCTCCCTGCTCCCTGCCCCCCTTGTACTGAGCGCAGTCGAAGTATGCTCCCCGCTCCCTGCCCCCTCTTCCCGTGGTTTCAGCCGATAGCCGATACCATAAACTGTTTCAACCAAATCGCTAGGCGCTCCCACAGCTTTGAGTTTGTGTCGTAATCCTTTGATATGGGTGCGAACAGCTTCTTCTTGTGGAGTGTCTTCATAACACCAAAGATGTTCTAAAATCATGCCGCAGCTAAACACGCGGCGAGTATTTCGCAAGAATAGTTCTAACAGAGCATACTCTTTTGGAGTAAGTGACAGCAGATTTTCAGCATAGATCGCTTCACAGCTACTAGGGTCTAGCCGCAATGCACCATACTCTAGGACAGGTTGTGAAGTTACGCCTTTGCGACGCAACAGCGCTCTGACACGAGCAATTAACTCCTCTTCGTCAAAGGGTTTAACTACATAGTCATCTGCGCCTGCATCTAGTCCGATCGCTTTATCATGACTACTATCGCGCCCTGTTAATAACAATATTGGCATTTGCAAACCGCTAGACCGGATTTGACGACAAAGACTAATGCCATCTAGCTTGGGCAATACTACATCCAAGAGGATTAAATCATAATCATAAATTTGAATAAAATTCCAAGCAGCATCACCATCAGTAGCAACTTCAACTGCGTAGTTTTGGTTAGTCAAAACTGTGGTGAGTCTGTATGCATTTAACTCGTCGTCTTCTACAACTAAAATTTTCATGTTAAAAGCTTTACAAGTTAAGATGGATACAACAGATAACAAGCAAAAAGCTTATAGCAATTTTCAGCTATTAAGACTGAGACGGGCAGTAGTGTATTTCAATTACTTGAAAAGCACTGGTAATTACAAAATAAATATATTAATTTTTAATTTTAAAACATATCCCAAAAGGTCTATATTTCCTGTTTATCCTGATTAATAAATATCAAGATTGATTAATTTATAATTCGATTTTTCTAGCTGCTTGCTTAGGAGCAGATGCTATGGTGGAAATAAAGATTTTATAGATGCTAACTTTATACTACCTTACTTAGAGATTCTTATACTACAGAGAGACTCAGATTTATTTCCTCCTGCCTCCTCTAATAAAACGCTCAATACGTTACAAGAGAAAAAACCCTCTGCTAAACCTGTGAAAAAACGAGTAACGCTTACCTTCCCAAGACGCGCCGTACAAATGCCAGTCACTTACGTACTGGCCAAAGAGTTCAACGTCGCCGCTAATATAATCCGTGCCCAAGTTGCTCCAAATCAAATTGGTAAACTAGTAGTAGAACTATCGGGAGACATCGATCAATTAGATGCGGCCATCGAGTGGATGCGATCGCGCCATGTTAACGTTTCTTCTACATTAGGCGAAATTGCGATCGATGAGGATGTGTGTGTCCACTGTGGCTTGTGTACTGGGGTTTGTCCTACCGAAGCCCTCACTCTCCACCCAGAGACGTACAAATTGACATTCACGCGATCGCGCTGTATCGTCTGCGAACAGTGTATCCCCACCTGTCCCGTACAAGCAATCTCTACTAATATTTAACAATCTAAAATCCAAAATCCAAAATTGAAGTTAGCCTAACTTAAACACATCCGCGATTACACCATCATCACCCACCAGCCTACTTTTTGCTGGAGAGTCATAAACTACCAATAGCGAAGGTATGCCAGTTACATCCTCAAACAGCGTCATTCCTTCAGCGTGTTCTTCCCGATTGCCATAAGGAATATCTTGCACGAAATCAGGATTGCTGAAGACATTTTCTCGCGAATTCACACCATTTATCCAGCGATAAACTTGCACAGGGCCATCTAAATCCATCGTTGGCCCGGCTAAAATCAATAAATCTTTGCCATCTATATACAAATCCCGAATTCCTAAACCATTCAACCAGATAAAATGCTTTTTATATAACTCTTGTAATTCCCCAATTTGCTTTAGTTTCATCAGCCCAGGAGTAGAATCTTCTAACTCTATTTCCAGCACTACAGCCCAACCCCGCAATACAGGCCCGCGCAAACCCAGAAAGACGCGGTTTTGATAAATGCCTATTCCTTCAATATCAAAGCCATTATCCTTTCCGGGAATTGCTGCCTGAATAAATAAGCCTAAATGGGCATCATCTGCTAAAGCTGTCATTAGCAAATTGCCCTGATTTGTCACCTCTAATTTAGCGGCATTCAATTGCACATCTGGCTTTTGCGGGTGTGGGCAAGACGAGAGTAACTCACCGTCTATTAGAGGAATCCGTCCTAAGACGTAACGGTTAGGTTCTGATTCAATTTTTGCTAGCCTTTTAAAGTTTTTGGCATCTGTATTTTCGGGTTTGGGTTTTTTGCGTTTGTAGCTGTGAGAACCAACAAACCATAAGTAATTATCAGCGTAAGCCAGTCCTTCTATATCAATTTCTTCCTCTTCTGGTGCAGGTAAATTAATAAATTCTGCTACTCTAAATTGTTGATGCTCTGTAAATTTATCAGTATCAACCAAAGATAGACGCTCAATAGTTGAGGTTTCATCTGATCCTAACCATAAATACTTCTGATGTGTTAGCAGCACCGATGATAAATCTTCTCTATGTTCTTTAAAATTATCCACAAAAATCAAGGAAACTTGATTGAGAAAATGTAAGTCTGGCATTTTCAATCATCTTTCTAGTTACAAAAATGGTAATTGTGCTATTATTATGTATTCAATGTGCTGTGTGCTGAAAAATTTTTCAAAAAATATAGTTTATATCAAATCATGAGAGTGAATCTGCTCTTGCGACCTTTGATAGATATTGTGTATCTATCAAAGACCATGCAACTATCAATAGTTATAAGCGTACTTGACAATTTTTATAATAAAAAAAATATCAAAAATCGCTACATATTTTTAACTAATGTTATTATGCAATAACCTATGAGGTAGTCATTCAGATCAATTATGAAATTAGCCACACAACCCACGGTAAAAACTCTAGGTGACTACGCCTACCAAGCGATTGAAAAACACTTTAAGAAAACCTTGAAGTGGGAAAAATCAGTCAAAAAAGATGAAGATCCAGAAGCACTGCACCAAATGCGAGTGGGAATGCGCCGCCTACGGACAGCAGTAACTCGGTTTGACCTAGCGCTGGATGTACCGAAACCAGTTAGTGATAAAAATATTGGTAAAATAGCCCGTCGTCTTGGTAGTCTGAGAGATTTAGACGTACTCAAAGAAAGCTTGGAAAACGATTATAAACCAAACTTACCCTGCAAAGAGCAGGAATCTCTACAAACAGTTTTTAAAGCTTTAGCTAAACAACGTGAAGATGTACTAGCGAGTGTACAGAAAACGTTAAAAGATGAATCTTACAAATCTCTAAAAGATGCATTAGATAAGTGGTTAGATAAACCCAGTTATCAACCTTTAGGATCTATTACGATTCAACAAGTTCTACCAGACTTACTATTACCAGAAGTGAGTAACTTCTTATTGCATCCGGGTTGGCTAGTGGGCACCCAATTTGTGGACTCAGAAGTTAAAATCCAGAAAAATTGGGAACCAGAAAAAATCGAAAAACAATTAACGATAGAAGGTGAAGTTCTTCACAGTTTACGAAAAGAAGCTAAACGGATACGCTACCAGATGGAGTTATTTACTGACTTATATGGTGAATCTTACGCAGCTTATCTTACAGAAGTGAAAAGTATCCAAGAAATTTTGGGTACGATGCAAGATAGTGCAGTTTTAACTGACTGGCTTACAGATGTTTTAAAGTCAGCAATTGAGACTGAGTTGCCTACTCTGGCTACTTTGTTAACTCAAAATCGCTACCAGTCGTGGCAGCAATGGCAACCTTTGCAAGAACGGTATCTGAAAAGTGAAACCAGACATAGTTTTCATTTAACAATACTGCACCCGCTTTCAGGAGTAATAAATTAAAAGTTACTCTTTGTTAGGTAAAGATTGGACTAATGAACAGGCAATTGAATAGGAGCCTCTAGGAACAAAACCTAAACGCTGCTCTGAGGAATTTGTACAACACGGGTATTTTCAGCGAAACGCAAACCTGAAATTAGTCCAACAGCGCTCAATACGGTTTGGTTAGCTTTTATTAGCGATGATTTTGGGGGTGTGGAGAAACTCTACATGAATAGCAAAGACACTAAAAATCTTATCCGAACCGTATTGCAACAGCGTTTTCCTAGCATGGCTCCCTAGTCAATAGGAGATTGGGGCTACCAATAAAAAAGAGGGTAAAAGGTTAAAGGGAAAAGGGGAAAGGCATGGATTAGGTCGCCCACCAGGGGCGAGGTTTTTACCTTTCCCCCTTCCCCTTCTTGATAAATAAAGACGGGTTGCAGCCCGTCTAAATAGCTTGAAAGTGCAAATACACCTTGTATAGCACTGAAAATAACACAGTTAATTTTCTCAGAGTTGCCAATTTGCCAAATAATAAAAAAATATTTTGCAAAAAATCCCCTAAAAGCTTGCTTTTTGGCTGTTTTGGGTTCTTATTTGTGATTTATATAACACTTTTCGTGCGATCGCTCCACCTTTGCTTTCGATTTTAACCTTTCAGAATTAATCTGATAAGCCACCAGTGAAAAGCTTGAAGTAAGTAAAAAGGAGTGACGAGATTTTATCGTATTGACACCTCACCCATCACTCCTTATAAATTGCGCGTTGATTAGCTGTTACGCATTGTTAAATTACACCAGCTTATTACTTCATTTATCCTCTAACTAAAGAGAGAGACAGATAATTATTAAGTTAATATGTAACTTCCTATACAAAACAATTTAACTTTTGTAAGATATCTAGTTTTTCCACTTTTCTCTTCTTTTAGGAGAGGATTAGGGAAATGCAGGAAGGGAAGACTTGCTCAGGAGTTAGGTTTCCGAGCTTTTGATGTTAGCAAAAATACTTTTAAAACATCCTCTGATGAGTTGTCAGGAATCTTGTTGTGAAATTCTATTAATAGAGAATGTATTCATCAGCACAACCAAACTTAACTTAGTTTCTATATCTTTGGTAGTATTTGCTTGATTCTTGTGATGGAAGTTTAGGAAAATCTTATCAGTTAGTCTAGGTGATAATCAAAACAATTATCGTTATTAGTAAATCATGCATTGAGAGAATGACAAAGCCGATTCAATAAGAATAGTGAGAAATTAAGTTTAAGAGTCAGGGTTTTCCGACTTGTGAAATTTTACCTAATTTCTCTACTAGTCATAATTTTGACTGGTTTATCAGTTGAGTTGCAAATTAGTATAATCTTAGACTAGTAGATTTTGCACTTGTATTTAGCTGAGTTTAACAGCTTTTCTGACCAAAGGTAGACGTAATACTTAGCATAGTTCCGTAAAATTAGTTTTTATAAACAATAATTTGATACTTATTCTATGTGAGGTTGTGCTTCATTCACGTAGGGGTAATACCCTGGAGGAAACCACTTTGCATCTACATGAATTGGCATAAATTGACCTTACAGCGTGTAGTTTTGCGTAAGTTTTATCGGCACATCTTCAAAAAGAATTGGTTGGTATGAGTAGCGAAAGTTCTTAAATGAAACTTCCTAATTTCCTAGATTTAATTTACTTTGACTATCTAAGTCGAATGTGACATCTGTAGTTTAAAAAGCTAGCCTATATTCTGTAGAAAATAAATTGTTGAAAACGTAAATAAATGTACTTTTACAAGTTTAACGGAATAACAATTGCAGTTTATAACTAGTTAAATTTATTACTCAGCCAAATCGTAAATGTTGCAATTTTTCCAAGGATTTATCTAGTAGATTTTTTTTGCTCAACCTCTGCAAGGAACTAGCGGGAAGTTAAGGTGAACATAGAAAAATTTATTCAACGCGCAGAAATATTGCATAAACGTTTAGCAGATTTATACCAAACAGCTAATGTATTGCCTTGGATTCCTCCAGATATGCTGCCGCAAGCTTTTAAGGAACTTTATAATACCTCAAAAATAGTACAGTTAGCAGCAGAGGAGCTGTCTCAGCAAAATGAGGAATTAATCCAAACACGAAATTGGCTAGAAGCAGAACGCCAACACTACCAAGATTTATTTGAGTTCGCGCCAGACGGTTACTTAGTAACTAATACAGAAGGAATCATTCAAGAAGCCAACCATACCGCAGCTAAATTGCTCAATGTTTCAAAGCAATTTCTGGTGGGCAAACCAATAATTAACTTCGTCCCTTTAGAAGAACGTCAGCACTTTCGCAGCGAACTAATTCAGCTATCGCAATCAGACAATGTTAAAGAATTATTGGTACGTTTTCAACAACGTTATGGCGACTTCTTTGATGCATCTTTAACAGTGGCAGTTGTCCACAATCACCAAGGTAAGGAAATCTCTCTGCGCTGGATACTGCGTAATACTACTGAGCGCCAGAACTTAGAATCAGCAATAGTCAAAAATCACAGCGATATTTTCATTGATCGTCCCATACAGAAATATTCTAAAGGAGAAACTATTGCTCTCAACCCATTAGTAATTTGGTATGTTTGTCAGGGTTTTGTCAAACTCAGTACTTATTGTGAAACCGGCGAAGAAGTGCTGATAGGATTGGCAAAGGCAGGAATGGTTTTTGGCTCTAGTTTGACATCTCTAAACATTTACCAAGCAACAGCTCTCTCTGATGTTGAGTTAGTGTCAATTTACGTAGCAGAAATAGCAGCTTCCCCAAATATGAGTCATACACTTTTACCAAAAATTAATCACCGATTACAGCAAACAGAATCTTTTTTAGTCATTTGTGGAAGACGACGAGTACAAGAACGCTTGCACGATTTATTAAAACTTTTGAAACGAGAAGTCGGTGAAACTGTGCCAGAGGGAACTCGCCTAAGTGTTCGTTTTACTCACGAAGATTTGGCTAGCGCCTGCTGTACAACCAGAGTTACAATTACACGGTTGATGGGGAAATTACAAGAACAAGGCATAATAAGTTTTGATTCAACAAAACACATGATATTGAAAGATTTGGATTAATTACTTTGCTGTAATTGTTTATATTTTTAGCCAATCAATAAAATTGCTATATCCGCAAAAATATAATAGGCAATAGGTAAGAGGCAATAGGCAATAGGTAAGAGGTAAGAGGCAATAGGCAATAGGCATAAAACTTTAGTATCGTAATCAGACTTGAATCAAATGGCACTTTGTACGTTCTCACATAAATTTCATACTAAAACTTGTATGAAGTTACGTGCAAAATTTCCTCGATCGCAGCACAGCATTTATATAATCATTTTTGATGCCGATCTACTTAGAGGATGCTTTAAAAGTTTAGCTACTTATTGATCCCTAGATACGGCAAGGCTTCTCTAAGAGAGGTTATGCTAATGCCAACGCTCTCATAAATACTACAGGGACGCAATGTAAGCGCAACGCTATACAAATAGGGAATTCAAAATGTATCCAAAATAATGTATATCTGATTGAGGGCGTATTGCTAAAATTGCGATGCCTACGGCAGGCTACGTCTATGCAGTATTCAAAGCGGTTATGCACACACTTGGTAAAAAAACTCCATCCTTGGGCTACATTTTAGCATTGGACTTAGGTACGACAGGCAACCGCGCCTTTGTGTTTAACGCAGATGGTAAGATTGTTGGGCAGGCATATAAAGAACTAACTCAGTATTATCCTCAGCCAGGATGGTTAGAACATGACCCTCAACAAATCTGGGAGGATACCTGTTGGGTGATGCAAACTGCAATTGAAAATGCCCAGATTGCTCCATCTACGATCGCAGCCTTGGGATTAACTGTACAGCGCGAAACCTGTTTGATTTGGGACAAAACCACTGGTAAACCGTTCCACAGAGCGATCGTCTGGCAAGATCGCCGCACTGCTCCCCTTTGTCACCAGTTACAAGAGCAAGGCTACGGTGAAGAAATTTACGATCGCACCGGATTAATTATTGATGCCTACTTTTCTGCTACCAAACTCAGATGGCTATTAGATAATTTTCCAGATGTTGACCTAAACAATGTCTTAGCAGGTACTATTGATACCTGGGTGTTGTGGAATCTCACAGGTAGGAAAGTCCATGCTACCGACCACAGCAACGCCAGCCGGACAATGTTGATGAATCTCAAAACCTGCGAATGGGATGAGATTTTACTGGATCTGTTTCAAATTCCGGCTCATATTTTGCCCCAGATTCAGCCGAGTTTAGGAGTATTTGGAGTTACCGATGCAACTTTGTTGGGTGCGGAAATTCCCATTACCGCCATCTTGGGAGATCAGCAAGCGGCTTTATTTGGTCACGGCTGCGATCGCCCCGGTTTGATGAAATGTACTTACGGTACTGGTAGTTTTTTGGTTGCTCACACAGGCTCTGAAATTGTGCGGTCGCACCATCAACTCATTTCCACGGTGGCATGGACACAAGCAAATTCCGGGGATATTTTAGATGTCGGCTATGCCTTAGAAGGCAGTATGTTTACTAGTGGTGCTTGTATTCAATGGTTGCGCGATCGCCTGAAGCTGATTAAAACTGCTGCTGAAACTGAAGCAATGGCCAATCAGGTAAAAGATAATGGCGGAGTCTATTTTGTGCCTGCATTTAGTGGGTTGGGCGCACCCTACTGGGATATGAGCGCCAGGGGAGCCTTTTTCGGCATTACCGCCAGTGTACAACCAGAGCATCTAGTTCGGGCTGTGTTGGAAGCGATCGCTTATCAAGTTCTGGAGGTGGTGCAGGCGATAAATGCATCTAGCAGTACTCCAGTTGGGCGATTAACCGTAGATGGTGGTGCTTGCGAGAACAATTTTCTGATGCAGTTTCAGGCTGATGTGTTAGGTATTCCAGTTGAACGCCCGATAATGCGGGATACGACCGTTCAGGGTGCAGCATTTGCAGCAGGTTTAGCTGTAGGATTTTGGGAGAGCTATGAAGCACTGGTGGAACAACGGCAAATAGAGCGGGTGTTTGAGCCGAAGAGTGATTTTCCCTTGTCCAACTTTGGCACTTGGCAAAAGGCAGTGAAACGTACTCTGGCTTGGGAAGAGTAGCCGAACTAAAAACGAGTTGAAGCGAAATTTATATCCTGAAACGGGGAAGGCGAAGAAACAAATACTATTACAATCAAGCAAATTGATGGAGTTTTGATTTATCATGCCCTACAGTCAATTCAACATTGACCGAGTGAAACAAGATTTTCACCTGAATACTGTCGAAGGAGTCCGCTTTTTCCCAGACTCGATTGAACCCATTACTCCAAGCTTCAGACTACAAGGTATTTTAGAGGATTTACCGTGGGCGATCGCAGTCGATACAGAAAAAGCTCGTTCCGAGGCGATAATTAATCCTATCTTGCTAGAAGTGCGACGCATCTTCAATTCCACAATTAGCGTGTTTTCAGGGGAAGAGTTTAACGTTGATCCGAGTATTGGACTCAACGATGTATGTGACTTTCTACTTTGCCGTTCACCTGGACAATTAACGGTGGAAGCGCCTGCAATTGTCATTGTTGAAGCAAAAAAATCAGATTTAAAATCTGGATTGGGACAATGCATTGCAGAAATGGTAGCTGCACAGCGATTCAATCAAGCAAGAGAACAACCCTTGACAGCAGTTTACGGTACTGTCAGCAGTGGAACCCAATGGCGATTTCTTAGATTAGAGGGGCAAACAGTCACAATTGATTTAATGGATTATTCGCTTCCTCCTATCGAACCAATTCTGAGCTTTTTGGTGTGGATGGTGAAAGCAGGTTAATTTCATTGCAAAATTGATCGTTAAAATAACTCTTATTTTTATAATTCATAGACATCTAGTGAAAAAATAGAGACTATAGCAATCCGCTTTGATTTCTGTTCGCGAAGCGTGGCGTAGCCATAACTATTTGCGTAGGAGGTAAGAGGCAATAGGCAATAGTCAAGAAACCTCTTTGAGTTGTACTGAATTTTTTCAGAAATCAAATATGAGTCTTATAGCAGTGCTAAGTACAGCCCACCCCAAAAAAGTATGGAATTTAATCATTCGTAGGTTGGGTGGAACCCAGTGAAACCCAACATCAACCCTCGATATTTCCGAACCCCTTTTGCGGTGACGTGTACTAAGTCTCTACAAGGGTTCTGGATAACAGAGATTTAATTTCTGGAAATATCTATTTAGCAGAAGTCAAGTAAGTATTAATCAGTCAAAATATCACTCACACATAAGAAGCGCATGACTACTAAACCGAAGATTTTCATTGATGGAGAATCAGGAACCACAGGCTTACAAATTTACTCACGCCTCAACCAACGCGATGACATCGAGTTAGTTAGCATTGAGGCATCTAAACGTAAAGATGCAACTGAGCGAGCCAAACTAATCAATGCCGTTGATGTTGTCATTCTCTGCCTGCCTGATGATGCGGCCCGTGAAGCTGTTAGCTTAGTTAGTAATACTAGGGTTAAGATCCTTGATGCTAGCACTGCCCATCGCACGGCTCAAGACTGGGTATATGGTTTCCCAGAACTAAATCCAGGACAACGAGAGAAAATTGCCAGCGCCCAGTTTGTCAGCAATCCGGGCTGTTATCCCACAGGATTTTTAGCTTGTATCCGTCCATTGATTGCCAAAAGACTCTTGAACAGTAACTTTCCCATCACCGTTAATGCAGTGTCAGGTTACTCTGGTGGCGGAAAGAATCTGATTAAACAGTATCATAGCTTCCATGAACAGCAAGCTGGGGCAGAGTCGCTCTACCCCTATGGCATCTACGGTTTGCAGTTTGGGCACAAGCACGTCAAAGAAATGCAACATTACTCAGGGTTAGCATTGCCACCGTTATTCGTACCCGCAGTAGGGGATTTTGAGCAGGGGATGCTAGTACAGATACCTTTGCCTCTGGTAACTTTAGATAATCCACCATCAGGTGAGGTTATCTATAAAGCGATCGCTGACTACTACCAAAGTGAAAAGTTTGTGCAGGTTGCTCCATTCCAAGATTCTACACTGCTCAGAGACGGAATATTTTTGGATGCGATGTCTACGACGGGCTACGCCTACGCACTGAATAATACCAATATTCTTCAGGTTTTTGTATTCGCCAACGACACCACCAAAGAAGTGTTGTTAGTTGCTCGTCTTGACAACCTGGGTAAAGGCGCATCAGGAGCCGCAGTCCAAAACCTAAACATCATGCTCGGTTTTCCAGAAGAGTTGGGATTGTCATAAAAGAGGGTTAGGGAGTGGCGAGTAGGAGTTGGGGATGAGGGAGCAGGGGGAGCAGGGGAAGAAATAACTAATAGCCCAATCCCCAATCCCCAATCCCGATTACCTTGATTTTGCTTTCAGTTCTTCGAGCAATTGAATTACATTATGCTCAAATGCTTTGTTTCGCTCTTGAACTGATTCAATTAATGGTTTATCAAAAAGATTAACGACATATTTAGCTAGCTGAATACCTAAAGGTCTTAAATGTCCACCTGCTACAGTGTTGCGAAAATCTTGCGGTGGCTTTTGCAGAATCTTAGTAAACCATTCACAGGTTGATTTAGCAATATTATCTGATTTGAAACAGACTAAACCCATGATATTAAATAGCCCACTATCCTTGATTAAATACTGAGTTTCTTCAACAGTTGGTTTCACACCCCAACCAAGATTATCAATGATATCCGCTAAAAATTGAGGACGAATTGCGCTCCCTGTGTCAGCAATAGCAGGTGCTAATAGGATAGAAACCTGTCCTTTAATAAATACACTGTTAATGTTCATATTCTTATGTACATAAGTGTAAATTAATTTTTTAACTTCATCACTTTTTCGCGTTAGTTCATCAAAGAGAATGTTAATATCTGCAATAACACTTTCGATCTGTGACTCATCCGAAGTATGAGATAGCAGGTTCCGAATAAACTGCTCTCTATCTTGAGGCTTTGGAGGTAGAGCAGTAAATCCTTCTAAGAGCGAGATATATTTACAGCCAAGGCTATGTCCAATCCAAGAAAAGTTTTTATCATCTAGATAAGCTTCATAATCATATCCTGCAACACTTGCAATTTTCACAAGCTCTGGCAGAATTTCATACTGTTCTCTCATGAGAAAACCAGCTTCTACATAATGGTTAAAACTAAAATTAAATGGCAAAAGAATAATTGTATATCCCTGCTCAAATAGAGATTGAAGCAGATAACGATAAAAAAGCATAGGGCCAAATGTACCAAAGAAAGCCCCAGCAATAAATTGAATTACCCCTTTAGGCTTTGGATGTAGAGCAACCCAACTGTGAGAAACCGGTTTAAATCTCAGTTTTAGATTCATATTTACGATGACTTATTCGTAGGTATATGTTGAATCTCCAAACTGAAGTTGCTGTTTTTCGGATTTTTTAAAAGATATTTTTGCAAAAGTCCAGAAATTCAAGATACGTGACATATAGCAATCCGATTTGATTTCTGTTCGCGCGGGGTGGCGTAGCCATACTTATTTGCTTAGGAGGCAAGAGGCAATAGGCAATAGACAATAGTCAGAAGCCTTTTTAAGTTGTACTGAATTTTTCATAAATCAAATATGAGTTCTATACAAATCTTGTAAAGACGTACTATTGCTACGTCCCTATATTGATTTTCACTCATATCTTTATTCCAGAAATGCCAAATTTCTCTTAGACTTCACCTATTTCACCCTTCCCCGGAAACGAATGAAACCATAGGAAGTTAGTGGTGTTCCAGATCCGGTAGCATTGGGTAAATCACCCAAATTCACTACGATCGCACCATTGGTATTAGCACCGCCACAATCGACAACCTTTTTACTTGGATTAATGGGGTCATTGTAGACTGTTGATGGTTCGACACCAGCAGGGAAGTATTGAGCGACATCTCCATCTTGGGTATTGGTAAGAGATTCGGTATTACCGTTATGCTGCCAGATAATTCCTCGATCGGCACTTGGTAAACCCGCGCTGTTTTTGGTGCTGAAGCTATTAAAAGCGGTGGGAATGAAGCTGACATTATTGGGAACGCGATCGCATATCAACACTTTGGGTGCAGTTCCATCACCTGCGGAGAGGAAATAAATGGTGTATTCCATTTCATCACCCGGCTTGACATTACCGCCATAGATGCCGCCAATCATGAAGCTATTTAAGGCTGGCCACTTGTCAGTGTCTTTGGGCGGGTCTGTTGGTGTCGGTTGGGTAGGAATAGTGATGTTATTATCATCGTAGGGATTAGTTGGGGCATCAATATAGCCGACTAAAGAATCCCCCCCAACTGTGGTAGTGCCGCCGTTGATGGCAGTAATTCGCTTGACCAAGAGAACATTAGGATTAGAACAAGTCAGAGTGGTGGTGGCTTGAACGCTCAAGAAGAAACCAGCCAAAGGTGGGCCAGAATCCATGATGATTTCAATGGTGTTAACCCCAGCCTGCCAACCGTTAGTGATGTTAACGGATTTCAATGTCCCATAGTCAGCAGCTTGGGAATTTGCTGTCGGAGTCGGCAGTAGATTTTCTACTCCATTGACCTTAATGCTGACAAATTGATTATCAATCGCCACACCAACGGGTAAGGAAATCGAACTCGTATTGGCATTACTGGGTAAAGTCAGATTCGATGTGAATTTCAGTCGCACCGCGTCAGAAGTACCAGAGATCGGAACACCACTACCATCTTCCCCATTAATTCCGTCTAAATCAGCATCAGTATGCTTGCCATTGATGTTAGTAGATAATCGAAAAGGATAGCTAATCCAGCGAGCATTAGTTGGCTCATTCACCCAAGCACCGTCGAGTTTGCCAACGACTACAGCAGGCATCGGCCCGACTGGACGAGGAGTAGCATAAGGCGTTCCAGTACCGCTAGCGGGGCCAGCAATCCATTGAGTAGTCCAGTTTAAGTCATTTGCTCCTACTGCTAACTGTCCACCAGTAGCACTAATCCCTGTGTTCAACGCAGTTCTATAGTCTGGGCTACAGATTGTAGGCGCGGCATCAGCAGTGATAGTGTAGGATTGGCGAATGCCAAAGTTTTGATTGATGACATTGCTTGTAGTAGTGGTCAGGGCAATATCTCCTAATGTAGCGATCGCCGCATCGATTGTGCCATTGAGGTTTTTGCCTGTATGATACCAGCCACTTGGTAAGCTAGGAGATATAGGTGCGGTTGCCCCAATTGCTAAAGTTGAATCATTAGTAAGCCGTAGCTTCACACTGGAATTTACCGGGACATTGGTGAAACTGTAAGTACCATTAGCTGCGACAGTGGCTTTATCTAGTACAATGCCCTTCGTATCGACGGCATAAATGGTCAGGTTTGCCGATCCGGCATTTGTTCCAGCATCGCTGCCGTTGATGCTAACATCTGCATCAGCATCGCTAAACACCGTCCCGGAAATATTGATGGTCTGCTGCTTAATCCCAAAGTCTTTACTAGAGATGCTTGTGCCAGTATTAAAAGTAGCTGTTGTTAGTGGGCTAGTATTGACCCAGGTAGCAGGAAGCGATGCTGTAGGGGCAGTATTACCGACTGTGCCAGCAGTTGTACTTAAGATAATTTTAACATTGCTTTGATTCAGGGGGACATCGAGAAAAGTATAAGTACCATCTGCTGCAACAGAAGTACTTTTTAATACTTTATTGTTAGAATCTACAAGAATTGCATTTAATAACCCACCTGCATTGGTACCGATTTCTAAGCCAGTATTGATATTATTAAAAGTCCCGTTAGCGCTATTGTCGACATCATTCCAAACCTTGCCACTAAGGAAATCATCATCATAAATCGTATAATTGGAAACGACTGTTGGGGAACCACCACAAGTTGTGGTTGAACTGGCGAAAAAACTAGTTGAAGTTTCTATGGTGAATACGATTGTCCTCACACCTTGAGGAACATTATTATTAATAACAGTAAAGGGAATGGTAAAAACACTAGTGGCATCACTACCATCGTAGTTTCCCGCAGGGATAGTGATATTAAAGGTAGATGTGCCTGATGTTGTATTGTAATCTGTGCCCAAAATTGCTGTTCCACTCACGGAGATAGGAACGCTTATCCCCCCAGTTGGCACTAAACCAACGATTCTGAGTTTGGGGGGGTTAGTTGTAGGGTTAGTTTCTGATTCTGCTGCACCACCCGAACTTGCTGTAAACTCGACCACCGGTTTACCAGCAAATTGCACCTCATCAAGGAAGTTACCTATAGTATTGTTCCCGCCTGCTGTGGAAACAGCCGCAAATCCTACAGGTTTATTCCCAGTAGTCCCGGTGTAAGGAACAGTGCCAGTGTATCGCACCCAGCCATTTCCGGCGTTATTGTTAGTTACAGTAGGAATAGTTGCACCATTCTGTGCTACTGGTTGTGCCGTAACTGTTCCATTGCTAGTTGTTGAGAATTTGCCAAAAACAGTTGGTGTTGGATCGGTAATTAGTCCAATTAAAAAGTTGGCCACATCAGCAACAGTTGAACTTGAACGCCCACGATGTAGAAAAGAGAACGTAATCGTCTCATCTTTAAGGAGGCATAAATTCTGATACAACTCAGAAGCTTGCTCGGCATTTAACTCTGCAAATTGCCTCCCTGCACTAGTTGGTGTCGTTGCTGTGCTAACACTATTAAATCCTGTTGTCCAAATTTCAATGAGTGGTACTGACCCTGGAGATGTATAACCAGTACAGTTACCTGTTCCTGCTTTTACTGAACCATGAGTTGTACTCCAACCAGGGATAAGGTTTTCATTCACTTGAACGTAACATTGTTGATTTGTAGAACCAAAAGCAGGTGACTCAAAGCCAGGATTTAGAAACGATCGCTGGATATATTGAGCCTGCGCTTGTGTAGGTTTAAGTATCAATGTCGCACCAATCAGCCCCCAGCCAAAAAGATTAAAATTTTTCCATAAATTATTCATTAGTAAATCACCATAAAATAACTTTTAAAAAATGTTGATCGTCGCCTTAACTTTAATCATCAATAAGGGCTGATTTCCCTCAAATAAAGCTTCAATCTTTAGCTTGCCCAAAATCGTAGATAATCTACCATCTGTATTCAGATTTACTGTGGCGATCGCTTTTAAATAATGAAAAAAGATTTGATTTAAAATTTAATAAATCTTGGCTATAAATTGACTATTTGTAGAGACGTTGCAATGCAACGTCTCTACATTGTGGATATAAATATCACATCCATAAATTTGTAGGGTTATTTTTGTCTTTGTCCCATTTGATGGGATTATTAATGATGTATTCTCGAATTCGGTCTAAAGAACCATCGACGCGAATGATGTGGTCATAAAATCGAGGCTGCCAAGCAAAATTTTCATAACCATTTTCCCGACACCAACGGGTAACGGCAGATTTATACGATCGTGCGATCGCACTTAATGAACCTGATTTTGGGGATATTTTAGACATGAATTGACGCTGGGTAACGTCGCATAAAGTTTCCTGTTGAATTCTATCGCTTTGTGTAGAGACGTTGCAGTGCAACGTCTCTACATACTGCAACGTCTCTACATTTTGGGATAGGGGTTTATCAATAACTACAATTCCGTGGACATGATTGGGCATAATTATGTATGTATCAATTTGGATATCTTCAAAATGGTTGGGAATTTGTATCCAGTATTTTTGAGCGATTTCTCCTATTTCCGAAAGTTTTACCTGACCTGACACGATCTGACCAAAATGATCGAAGCAATCTTTAGTACAAATGGTGATGAAATACCAACCATTAGCAGCATAATTTCGGTTTGGTAAACGGGTGGACTCTACGCGGTATTTGCCCTGAAATCTTGGTTTGATCATCGTGAAAATTCCCCATCCGTTGTTTACAACCCAATGTAGAGACGTAGCACTGCTACGTCTCTACAAATAAACGTTTTATATCTCACGTTTTTGCATTCCCCTGGTTGCAGCCTTGAGTTTACTCACCAAAGTTTTCCTTGCAGATTCCTGTGGCTGGCGTGGCGGAATTTTTTGCTGTCCAAAGCCGTCAAACAATTCGTTGAGCTTAACCGTAAAGCCTAAGTACGCGCCTCCCGCAGAACGTGTTCCTGAGAAATCTCGATCATCAACTTTACCAAACACATATCCAGCAGAGACGCGCAGATTAGGCGTGAGGTAGTAACCCGTTTCCACAACAAAGCCTGTCTCGCTGTAGCTAGACTGACTAATTACACGAGCCTCACCCACCAAATCCCAGCTATATCCCAAACGATAGGTAGCGCGTAATTGCGCCAGATTTACTGTGCTAGTACCAGCTAAATCAGTGGCTATGTAAGAAGTACTGTTACGCAAGGCATACTTACCGTAGAATTCCCATTGCCAGTTAGGAGCGTAAATAGCTTCTAAAGCAAAGGTATGGTCTTCGGAACCCGTACCACTTCCTAACAAGATAGTGTCAGGGATGGTTGACGGATTTTTGCGATATTCATAACGCAATAAGGCATTAAATTTATCGTTATTGGGGTCGCGGTAGGCTAAACCCAGCTTCAGGCTAGCAGTATCTCCCAATCCTGAAAGCTTTTGATTGGAAGAACCGGCTTGTTGATAACGTACTAAGGCTGTGAGAGCCGGAGAAATTTTACCCGCAGCTGCGGCGGTAATTACTGTATTCCCTCCACCAGAAGAAGAACGATGTTCATAACGGGCGCTGGCTTGAAACTGTGGATTATCACTGTATTCCAGCCCTACACTGTAACTATCACCACCATCAAATCCGATCGCAGATGCTGATTGACCAAAAGCGAAGGGTTGGGCATATTGTTGACCGGCCGCAGTTCGTCCGAAGAAGTTGCCAAATACGTGTTCGTAAGCAACATTCAGCCGCAATCCCGAAGCAATAGTCCAACGATTATTTAGACCAATCGCCCCTTGGGTAGTCATTTCGTTAGCACCACCCAAAATTGAATAACGACCGGTTAAGGTAGTATCTGATCCGAGTTTGTGTTCGCCGTTGACACTCAAACTAGTGATGGAATTACCCGAATATTGACCGCTACTGTAAAACTGTTGGGCTAAACTGACGCTGACACCAGGAATTACCGCCCAATTCAACCCGAAGATGGTGCGGTCTGGGTAAATAGGATCTTTTTGGGAAGATAAACTTAGTTCATTTTGCGCTTGGAAAGTCAGGTTTTTCGCAAGGGGAACTGAAAAACGCGATCGCAGTTGATCGGAATTACTACTCAAGCTGCTGTCGGGGATACGGTCTTCCCGATGACGATGAATCCAATCCAGATCAATAGTAGCTTTACCCAAGCGTTGTTGAATTCCAGCAGAAATCGTCGTCAGCGAGTTATCAACCTTGCTCCCAGGGATGGCTTCATAACGTGGTGCAAATAGTTCTTCAAAGGTATCTAGAGGTTGGGGAGCAATCCCAAAATTATCTTCGTGGTCGTATTGCGCTCTGAGGTTGGTAGTTGAGGTCACTTTAGCTGTAACCTGCGCTCCATAACGAGTTTGTCCTGGGACAAAGCTGATAGTGGCATTATTGGCAAAACCTGTATCAGCAAAACGATAATAGGCACGGCCTTGAATCCCATTAGCAATTTGTCCCTCAGCTTCCAACCGATAAGCATCACCTCTGACTTTTCCCACAACATCAGAATCATTAGTCGAATGGGCATATTCTGCGATTAACTTACCGTTGTCGCCCAAAGCAATCAGCGCATCTGCACCATAGAGTTGAAAGTCGCGTACTCCGTGATTTTCTTGGACATAAGTTGCTCCAATCCAACTTTCCTGATTAAGCTTGCGGGAAAGGTTATATTGCAAACGACCAGCATAGATATTGCCATCAGAGTTTTGACTGTCGTATTGATAGCTAACAACAATCCGACGTACCAATACTTGTCCAGCCTGATCTATATCGGTGCGAAGAATGGGTTCGCGGAATAATAAAGTACCGCGATCGTAATCAATTTCGTAGTCTGGGCCTCGGTTAAGCTGTTTGCGTTCTAATACAGTACCAGGACGATTGAGTTCTTCTAACTCGATAAAAACATTTTCGCTACCTGGTTGTAGGAGTCTACGAGAGAGGAAGTAATAGCCGCTAGTACCATCGGGAGGAATCGTGTCCCGTTGAAATCCTTCTAAATGGTCGCCATAGAAACCTGTAATTTGGAAGTTTCCTAAGTTGTAGTTAGCTTTAAAGCCGTGAAGTTGACGGGTAATTGAAGTAAATTGCTGCGATCGCCGCGCAAATTCTTCTGTGTTATAGTCACCCCACATAGCATAATCAGGGGAAGCTCCAGGGATGCCAGTTGAGCGCTCAAAACGCAAAAATACGCTATCAATGGAAGGAGTAACGACATCAACTTTCGAGCTATCGCCGTAGACTGGATAATTTTGCTCGCTAGATTGGTAAGTTCTAAACAGGCGATTATTACAATCGCAATCTTCATTGAGGCTACGAGAACTGTTGTATGCACCTGTAAACAACCATTCCCCGATCGCACCAGTGGCAAATACCGCCGAGTGAAAATCTAATTGCGTTCCATTGTTTTTGTCAGGAGGGAGGAAATCACGGAAACTACCGTAATAATTTGTACCTCTGGCCCCCAAACGTAAATCCACTACCCCTGTCACCAGACTCGGACGCAGTGCCGTTTCAAATTCTAGTTGGGTAAAGGCTTCTAAATTATTAGCGATCGCCCGAATTCGGACAGTTTCGGCTTTGAGTTGCGATCGCAACATCGCTGTAAATTGTCCTCCTTTCGCCTCCACTTGAAATCCGGGTTCATCGGGCTTGAAGTCTTTCCCGACCAACTCTCCAGCACTGGGTATGAGGGTGACAACAGCATCACGATTAGAGCGATTGCCATTTGCATCAAGCAGTTGACCCCGGATTGTTGCTGTAGAACGTCCATCCGCAGGGATACGAGACTCAACTGTTTCTAAAGTTAGCTGCTGTGGCGCTCCCCGCACTGCGACTTGCACTGTTACAGGAGGTTCTGTTTGTCCAATAATTTGTGCAGAGATGGTGTTTACGCCTTCTTTTAACGAGACACCATACCATGTCTGCGTTACTAAGCTAGTGGTAGCATCACTTTCCGTTCGTCCCACTAAAGAAGGATCTACCAACGCGCCATTTACCCGCAATTCCACTTGACTACCAGCAGGAAACTGCACAATCACCGTGCTAGCTTGGACATCTACAACACTGTCAGCCGTCGGAGTCAGAATTTTGATGGCTGTAGATATGGGGAGAGTGGGAGACACGGGAAAATTTTCATTTACCCCTTGTCCGTTCTCTATTCCTGCTATTTTGCGTAAGCCTCTAGGCAAACCTACCGAAGTTACTGGTTGAAATGGTTGTATTGCCGTTGGAGAAACTTGCAACTGTGTCTCGGTTTCTTTACCTCCATCATTTTTGTTCTTGATTTCGGCTACTTTATTTAAGCTTCTGGGCAAATCAACAGAGTTTACTGGTTGAAACAGTTGTACTTCCGTCTTTTCCTCAATTCCGGCTACTTTATTTAAGCCTGTGGGCAAATCAACAGAGTTTGCTTGTTGAAACGGTTGTATTTCCGTTTCATTTGCCTGGACATCTGGAATTGAAGTATTATTAGTTAGTGTTAAAGAAGTAGAAGAAAATTCATCAGATAGAAACTGCTGCTTAGAACTTCCCAAAAGATGGGGAGACTTCAAAGCCTCTCCCCAGCTAAGAGTTCCCTGCTCCCTTGCCTCTTCTTCAACACCCTTGTGTGCTTGCGAAGGTGAATCAGGGAAAAAAAGATTTTCACTCTTAATTTCAGCTTTGACTATAGCAGGATACAAAAGCAGGCAGAGAGCTACTGGCATTGCCCCCATCAATTTCAGGTTATATATAGTTGCACAGTGCAGTCTGGGTTTCATTTCTTGACTGGCTCCTGAAATGTTGGGGTGAGGGCGAAGTTCATACGTACCAAGCCACCAGGCTCTAAATGCACCAAGCGAGATTGGCTATTTCGTTCGCGGAATTTTTTGTTATGAGCTAGGGTGTAACCAGGTACACTGCTCAGGTCTAGTACACCTGTGTGGTATCCAGGTAAGGCATTAGCCAAGGAGAACAGACCATTAGGATCTGTAGTAATGCGGTTTCCATCCTCCAGAAAAATCACTGCATTTGGTATCCCTGGCTCACCAGCTTGTTGTTCGCCGTCAAAGTTTTTATCAACAAACACCCGACCGATAATCGTGCCACAGTCAGAAACGATTCCTGAGCGAATTTTCAACTGGTGTGTTGCAGGGCCATCCTTAGTGCTAAAACGGTTATCGGCTCGTTGAGCATTAACGATCGCACTGTTGCGACCAGTCCCACGCAATGCATCAGGTGTTAATTGAGCAGCGTAGGCAATATTCAAGACTTTCTCTGTGGGAATGGTTACATCTGTGCGGAATGTCACTGTGTTACCATTGCGCTCTGAGGTGATAGTGACTAGTTGACCATCCACCTCTCCCCGCACAGATTTCGGCAAAAACTCGAATCCTAAAGGTAGGTTGTCGGTGACAAATATATTACTCAAACCAGCATCAGCGAGATTTTTTACTGACAGGCGGTAGATTACTGTATCTCCAGGTTCAGCAGCAGCGCGATCGCCTGTTTTGATAATTTGCAACTGATTGGCTTGACACAAATTTGTAGTGAATTCAAAGGCTAATAAATCTAGTCCCACCGTTTCTGCATTGGGAACTAAAACAACTGTTTGTTCTACTCTGGTTTCGCCTGTGAGACTGATTGGTTGACCATCTAAAGAACTAGCAACATATCGCACGACACTATTACCTTGTGTGCCAGTGCTACTAAGGATTTCAATCTTGATCCGCCGTTGTCTGTAGATAGAATTTGGTGGTGGATTAACTACAAAAATGTAGCTTCTACCTGGATCGGTTTGACCCTTATTCGGATCGAGTAGGAAATTGTAGACACCCGCAGGGTTATTCGTAACAAAGTAGGGGTTACTATTCTCGGTATTTGGCGATCTACCGCCAGGAACATTGTTATTAGGAATATCTGGAAACTCTGTTCGAGTCAAAGCAACCAAGCCGCCTAATTCTGTCCCCGTTGGATCGCTAGAGTTAGGTTCGTATACCCCAACTGAAAAACCTGTATAGTCAGGTAAAATTGTGCCAGCACAACCTAAAATCCGTCCTAAAGGATCAACTAATGGGGTAGGACTAGCATTGATCTGGCTAGAACTTCCTTGATATTGATTATTACTAGCAGAATCTGTATAAGTGTAAGTAGCTTGATTTATTAATGGCGAAGACGCAACTTGATTGTTAGTTTGTTGCGCGATCGCTGGTGTAGATATAGTAGTATGCAAAAAACTTCCCAAAAGAACACTAGCTGTTAACCGTCGCCACCAGCTACTGCTAGAAGTAATTTGCTTTTGGTTTTGAGGACGGCTCACCGAACACATCTCCTATGAAATGTCAAGCTTGTTGTTAATAAAAGCACTTATTTATTTGTGGAAATCCAGTTAAGCCAAAATTTAAAAATTTCGTTTTTAGTTTCCATCTCGAAATACAGTCACAAAGACGGCGTATCCCCGCGTCCCAATCAGCGCACTTGGGTTTGATAAGTTGCTTTCACTGTTGTCTTAGCTGCAAGTGAAGGAATCTGCAAACGGATATGGGTGTAAGCATTGGCTGGTGCTGGTTTTGTTTCCACTTTGCCGTTAGGAAGAGTAACTTTCACAGTGGGATTTTCGACAAAGCTACGCCCGCCATCAATGCTATAAATAACTTTGGCATTGTTGGGAACATTGGTAGAATTCAGCACGTAGACCATTCCTTTCGGAATAGTTTGATTAAACGTCAAATTCTTCACCGGGCGATCGCTCTTATTTTCACCAGTTAAGGTATACCGCAACACATCTCCAGGTTGCACCACAACTTGACCTTTCAAAGGTTCCCATTTCTGACTTTGCTTACCCTGCTGATCCTGTGTCACCACTTGCTTTTCTGCTTCTAAACGCAATTGAATTTGCCCTTGAGTTTTGATATTCTGAGCAACGGCACTTGTAGAATGCCATACATTTGTGATTCCCGGAATTTGACCGAAAAATGGGACTGTAGCAATGAGTGCGATCGCTCCTAAACCTGCAAGATAAAAACGCTTCATAATAAATAACCTCAAAAAAACTTTCAGAGTCTCGATAGTTGACTTATCTTTCCCTGCTTTTGCGAAGAAAGAGTCACGTCGCTTCGCTTTGAATTCAAAATTCAAAATTCAAAATTAATGATCTTTATAAATAAAGGGGCTTGTATCATGAGTCGTTTTCGGTCACTCCCCTATTTGCTTCCTGTTTAGAGGTTGGGGATAAGGTTAACTGGTTGCGGCGATCGCTCTATTAGAATCTGCGAACGTCAAAGTCACCAATCCCCAATCCCAGGGAATTAGTTCACCTTGCGTTGGAAGGTAAATGTTCTTTGAATACCCGGTGCGATCGTGCCAGTTACGGTATTTACATACTTAGCAACATCAGTACTTGCTGTAGTTCCAGTTTGGTCAATGCCAGAGTTAGTAGCTGGATTACCACTGAAGAATTGGATAGTTGAAGCTCCAGAATCTTTAGCTGAACTAACAATGTTGCTAGTATCAATTTGAGTGTTATTGTCGTTGTCTAGCGCCCAGTTATTGGGGGCTTGCGTACCATCTTCAGTAATCACAACTTTGTTAGCATTCAAAATCACGTTACCAGTTCCAGCTTGAGGATCGGAAATATTGCTGTACTGAATTTGGTACTCAATAATGTTTCCTGGTGCAGGCTTTTTCGGATCGATACTGAATGTGCCATCATTCCCCTGGACTACAGGCCCAGTTCCTTGTAAGACTCGCGACAGTTTCAGCAGTTTCAGGAAGCCAGTGTAAACGCGATCGATGGAGATGTTGTTAACCTCACCAGTATCAACTACACCATTATTATTAGTGTCAATAAAGGCAGTAATTGGTACTGGGAAGCCCTTATTGATATCAGTCGATAGTTGCGTACCAGCTGGTAGGTCAACTTCTACGCCATAATTTACACTGCTTCCAGCAGCAACACCAGAGATTTTAATTGGTGTATTATTGGCTGCTAGGGTGAAAGTGCCAACGTTATTGGTGATGCTGTAAGTATAGACAGCAGATTGACTGTTATAGCTAACAGTCACCTTTGTACCATTGGGCAAATCTGTAGCTGTAGCTGGTACTGTTGGTACTATGGTAATGTCGTTAGGGTTAGTCCCACTGTTCTTAATTGTGTTGGTAAAACCAACTGATTGTGGATCAAGCGTACTACCAGGTAATGTGTTAGGAGGAACAAAAGAGGATTTGTTTGTGAAGTCGTCGTTATTATTTGTTGGGCCAACAGCATCAGGTGCATTATTCGGCCCGTTTAAAACTGAGTTTGCTTGGGCGACTGAAACAGTGTAGACGTTGACATTTCCTGTAACAGAATTACCACCTTGGTTGTTATTACCTGTGTCAGTTTGATTGGCGGGAACTGTACCGGGATAATAGCCAGAGTCTACTGTAGTAGGAAAGGCTCCATTAGTGGGGTTGATGTTATCTGGATTTTGATCACCTGAATCGTCAAAGAGTAGAGGGCTATTTGGATCTCCAGCAGTTTTTCCGAACACTTGAGCGATGTTGTTAACATTTGTCGCTGTCGTTCCTGTGATTCCAGTGGTTTTTACTTGTACTATAAAACCTGTAACGGTTGTCCCAGTAGCAACTGAAGAGATAGAGTTAGGATCGTTAATAAAACCAACGCGTTTAACTACACCACCTGTGACATTAGCACTGTTAGTTTTCCATAGAGCCTGATCGGCAGTTGTAGTTGTAGGATCTTCGCCAGCGTAAACCACTATCCACCCTGAAGGAGCGGTTGGGGTTCCATTAAGAGTTGTTGATGCTGGAAGTGCATCAGAAACTAAGATGCGAGTAACTGGATTACCGTCTACATTGATGGTTGTACCAGCTAAAGCTGCGGGTGTTAGCCCACGATTAGTTACGTCGTTACTTTCAACTCGCAAGCTTAAACCATAAGTCAGCACATCATCATTGAGTACGGAAGTGTTACCAGCGTTATAGCCTGTCCGAGTTTTGAGTATTGTGGCTAGAGCAACAGTTTTAGCTGTGTTGCCTACTTGAATTTGCTGGGTAATACTAGATTCTCGTGTACCGTTAACTGGTGTGCCAGGAACTTCCCCACCACCTGCGTTATCAGCATTATCTACAGTATAAACGTCACCACCATCGGGACTCCGCAGTTGGTTTTGGGCATCACCAGGAGTGTTACCAAGGGTAACTTTAATTACGTCGCCCGATTGAGCGCCAGTCTGTACAGTTACCGGCACACGCACCAACACAGTACCACTAACTGGAACTGAGGGTGTATCTACACCACCAGCTGTTACATTTGTCCAAGTTGCACCACCATCTGTACTATATTGCAGTGTGCCACTAGCTGGTGTTACCCCATTTTTATCAGCAGGAAGTACACCAGAAACCGTACCAGGCCCAGTTGTTGTTGCTTGGTTAGGAATATGGAATTTGGTGGGGTCATTACCTACGTTTGTTAGGGTGTAGGTATAGGTTAGTAAATCGTTAATTCCAACACTGCCACCATTGTTATCTGTAACACCTGACGCTGTAACAGTAATACCCGCAACCTCTGCTACAGTCACGGTGACAGTGTTAGAGGTGGAATTTATAGTTGTCCCTGGATTGTTGGGATCTTCGTAGGTTGCTGTCGCAGTGTTACTGATAGATGTACCTCCAGTAGTTCCGTCAGCTAATACAGGTGCGACAAATTGGAAAAGGCTACCAGTTAATAATGCTGTTGCTACTAGAGATTGGTAAACTTGACGCTGCTTGTTGACAGATTGATTTCGATTTACCATAGAAGTAGTTTGTTTGTTTGCTGAACTTGTATCTTGGATTTTGAGACAGGATAAAGTTCGGCAATTCCTTAAAAAATTGCCGATTATAGCCGCCCAAAGCTTCAACATTTCGGGAATGTTATTTAAGAAGTTAAATTACTGGCACTCCTGAGAAACCCTCTTGAGGCAATAACCAGAAATAATTTGTCTACTTGTTTTACGCTTACCCTTGAAAATTAAGGTTGGCAATCGCAAATATCTGTAATTTATTACTGTGTCTTGCTGACTTATCAATGTATTTAGCAATGTAGCTTTTAAAGCAAAAAAAATCTTCCGTGTAAATAAGTAACTTCTTTTGCTGTGAATGAGTGTATCAAAGCTGAAAAATTAGCTTTATTTTGGCAACACATATAGAAATTTTAATGGTTAAACGCAGACTTTAGGAAGACTAGAAGCTATATTTGATAATGCTTTTGAGTTTTTGTTGTTAGAAATCTGTATTACTCTATGGAATTATTTAGATTAAAAAATTGAAAGTTGACTAAGCTATCTAGAGCGTTTAAATGAGATGGGATTTTAAATAAATGCAATTTAATCATAATTATGATGCAATTTAATCATAGCTACTGCCAGTATTAATCCTGGGTATTCTCGCCTGTTTTCTTTTTTTTTAACATTAATAGTATAAGTATAAATACTAACTACAGGGATTACTGATATTAAAGTTTTACAAGAATCATTCGATTCAACACTAAACATACCCGACTTTTTTTATCGGGTATGTTTGACTGGTATTTTTGCTCGTGTTACTATCAGGCGACAGTCGACAGACAAACAGGGAAAGCTAGTTTATGACTCAGGCAATTACAACCCAAACCCAAAGCAGCACTGCCTACTTTCAAGCCTTGAAGTGTAAGGAATGTGGTGCAGAATATGAACTCAAGGCCAGCAATGTTTGTGAGTTATGTTTTGGGCCATTAGAAGTTAAGTATGACTACAACGCCCTACGTCTAACTGTGACTCGTGAAACGATTCAAGCTGGGCCTAATTCCATTTGGCGCTACCGTCCCTTTTTGCCTGTCGCAACTGATAATGTTATTGATGTGGGAACTGGTATGACTCCCTTGGTTCGTTCCCACCGTCTTGCCCGTCGCCTGGGTCTAAATAAGCTTTATATAAAAAATGATGCCGTGAATATGCCCACCCTGAGCTTTAAGGATCGGGTGGTCTCAGTTGCCCTATCTAGAGCGCGAGAGTTGGGTTTCACTACTGTTTCTTGCGCTAGTACTGGTAATTTGGCAAATTCTACAGCTGCGATCGCAGCTCATGCTGGTTTAGACTGCTGTGTGTTCATCCCCGCAGATTTAGAAGCCGGTAAAATTCTCGGTAGCTTGATCTACAGTCCCACTCTCATGGCCGTCAAGGGCAACTACGATCAAGTAAATCGCCTTTGTTCAGAAGTTGCCAATACACATGGTTGGGGTTTTGTCAATATTAATCTGCGTCCTTATTACTCTGAAGGTTCCAAGACGCTAGGTTTTGAAGTTGCAGAACAATTGGGCTGGGAACTACCCGATCATGTTGTTGCTCCTTTGGCATCTGGTTCGCTCTTTACCAAAATTTATAAAGGGTTCCAAGAATTTATCGAAGTTGGTTTGGTAGAAAACAAGAGTGTCCGTTTCAGTGGCGCTCAAGCTGAAGGTTGTTCACCCATCGCCCAAGCTTTCAAAGAAGGACGTGACTTTATTAAGCCAGTTAAACCGAATACAATTGCGAAATCGTTAGCGATCGGCAATCCAGCAGACGGCATTTATGCTGTGGAGTTAGCTCAGAAGACTGGTGGTAACATTGAATCAGTCAATGATGCTGAAATTATTGATGGCATCAAGTTGCTGGCAGAAACCGAAGGCATCTTCACAGAAACAGCTGGTGGTACAACCGTTGCTGTACTGAAAAAACTGGTAGAAGCTGGCAAAATTAATCCAGACGAAACTACTGTGATTTACATCACCGGCAATGGTCTGAAAACTCAAGAAGCAATCCAAGGCTACGTTGGCGAACCCTTGACTATTGATGCGAAACTCGATAGTTTTGAACGGGCGCTAGAGCGATCGCGTACTCTTGATCGCTTGGAATGGCAACAAGTTCTCGTTTAGTTAGGAGTTAGGAGTTATGAGTTTTTTATATTCATAACTCTTTACTCTTAATTTTATTCCTAACTCTCCACTCTTCACTTTTTACTTCTATGGCTGTAAAAGTTTTAGTTCCTACAACTCTTCAGAGTTTTACTAATAATCAAGCTACTTTAGAATCCACCGGTAGCACTATTGCTGAATTGTTAGATTCTTTAGAACAAAGCTTTCCTGGTATCAAATCCCGGTTGTGCGATGAACAAGGTAAGCTACGTCGGTTTGTAAATTTTTACGTCGATAGCGAAGATATCCGCCATTTAGATGGTATAAACACAACTCTTAAAGATGGCGATGAAGTAAGTATTGTCCCAGCTGTCGCTGGTGGTTAATACACAGAACAGCAAATAAAGTAGAAGCCTAACTAGACAATTCTTTGAAAGATTTTCTCGTTCCCAGTCTCTGACTGGGAATTGCCATTAGTGGCTGCCGTTTACCTTACTCATAGCAGAGATGATGCAGTGGTCTTTTAATTCAGCACTTTTCATTTGACCAACTATGTAGTAATTATCTGAGAAAGCCTTTGTTGCCAAGATTCATTGTTATCAATAGTTAAAATAATCCGCTTGTAGGATTCATCTCGCAATTCAATGGTTAAATAATTTGTCTTTCGATTTACATACCAAAACTCTTTACCCCGGTTAGTGTAATAAGTTCCAGCCTTAATCACTCCAGGAACAAAGCTACCAGGGGCACGCAATTCTCGCCAATTACTTTGGGGTTCGGCTGTAGTAACTTGTCGAAGATGGGCTAGCGATATTTGCCAAAGCTTATTCCAGCGAACAGCTAGCAGTTGCTCTTTAAACGTAAATTCTATCTGCAATTTATCATCAACTATATTTAGGTTCATGATGAACTTCCTCGTCAGTAATTTTTTCTTTAGCATGACCGAAAAACTTCCAATCATAATCAGTATTTCCTGGGGATTGGAAAGTGCCAAAATTATTCACTAGGATTGTAAAATTTTTATCAAAACCCCAAATATCGATAGGCTAAGATTTCCACCTTATTAAAGAAGTCGGGGATCTTTTTGTTCGTAATCTAAGTATATCCAATTGATAGTGCGATATCTAGGACAGGTTATGATGCTTGTTCGTGTAGCGTCTCGTTGGCGCTAACAGGAGTAAAACACGCTTTATACTTGGGTAACAGAAGCAAGCTTGTGTACCTCACTTTCCTTGAAATCTGCTATATGCTTCGAGTAACGATTAATTTATACGCTGATAAAACTATCCAATTACAGATAAATGAATACTTGTATTTTATTGGTAAGCATTTGGCAATTTGGCAGATTGTAATTAGAGTATTTTGATATATTGCAGAAATTACCAAGATGTTTTTACTTATTATACAGAAGACGGGCTAACCCCCGTCTTTTATTTTGCTTCTAGTTGGAAAAATCGCTTGGATGCAAGTTATAGGCGTAAAAATTATTCTATTTATTTTAATAACTTTAACATCTAAATTAATCTGCTATAGCCATCTAGCATCTGGCAGATTATTTTTATATTTTAGTATTTGGGGATACTAGGGTAATGTCGTATCAGGTTTTAGGATATTTGCATACATACTATAGGAAGATGCCTTATGAATATAATCATGAGTAAATTAATTCGGGATGTTGTTATGCACTGGATTTATAGAAAGGTTTGGTTCACCACCAAACCTTTTTTATATTTAAAATGGAGCATGGTTGATAGGGAATTGAGTATGGAATATTGCAGATTTTCATTGTTGTTGCGCCTAGTTGGATACAAGCATCGGTGAATACTTAAGTTCAATCATATTCATCTGCAAGCGGAATTAAAAAAGAAAAGTACTCCGCAGAATGCCGATGGTAACTGAGTCGCTATTTGGTGTGTTACCAGGCTCCATAATATGAATTATTCCTGGTGTAATGCTGATATTATCTGTTAGCTGGAAACGATAAAATGCCTCAATTTGAGTAGTCGTCCCTGGTTGCCCACCTGCACGTCCTAAACCTGTATTGATAAAATCAGGGACATTATTCCCTACAGGTAAGTTGCTACTAGTTATTTTAGGAGGTTGACCAACATAAATTCCACCTAGATTTCCTTTAGCAAATAAATCAGGGAAATTCATAAACACCATATAATTTGTCGTCTCTACACTTCCCGATTGCCCAGGAATATAAGATTTAGTATAACCACCCCACGCACCTGCACTAATGTGGGGAGAAATTTGCCAAGTTACAGTCGCACCCACGGCGTTAGTTTGCAGTGGTGCTGATTTTCCAGTGGTGGTATTAACTGTAGTTAAGCATTCATCACCAACAAAGGTTAGTAAACAGCCATCTGAAGAGTAATTGTTAACGTAATACAAACTTAAATCTAGAGTCTCGGTTGGTGTCAGCAGCAATTGCACACCGGTAGTGGTGTTTCCATCAAATAAACCGCTACCTTTATTAGGATTTCCTGGTTTGTAACTAGTATAAATTGCCTGCAAACTAGCGCGTTTAGCAAATTGCCAATCAATAGCTATACCGCCGTGACCGTATCCCATATTTAAAATTGGGTTTCTTTGGGCAAAATAAGACAACGGCCCTGTTGCAGCGCTTTCTACTCGATTGGGGCCTCGGAAAGCAGCTGGCATACTTACACCTTCTGTTCCCACCATTACTGCTAATTTATCTGTTACTAGCCAATGAAAATTGAGGTCACTTACAATCAAGCTATCTGTAGGAAATTCGTAGCCGAGTAGAACATCATTGCGAGAAACACTATTGGTAAATCTAGGTGTAGTTTTTCCTTTACCATCTAAAAGACCTGTAAACAAATAACTACGGGGAGTAATTTGACTAGTTAAATATAGTTGCGCCAGGGAAATAACATTAGTGTTTGTCCCTGCATCATCTGTATCTTTTTGTTCATCTCTAGGATTAACATCGCCACGATTATTAGTACGTCCTTGAATGCCAACTATCAGTAGTCCACTGAGTTTAGTTGTTGTTGAGAATTGATATGCTTCGATTTCGGCAGTTCTGGATTCTAAACTATCGACACGACCCCGCAAAGTTGCTAATTCAGCCGCAAATTCTGAGTGCAGTTTTTGTAATATTGCTAAATCTTCACGAGTAACTAAATCGCTGGTGGCTGTAGTGATTAATTCGTTAACTCTATCTAAACAAGCATTGACTCCGGCAGCAAATTCATACCGAGTTAGGGCGCGATTACCGCGATAGCTGCTATCTGGATAGCCGGCTATACAACCATAACGTTCTACCAAAGACTGTAATGCTTGGAATGCCCAATCGTTGGGTTGTACGTCCTTAAGTTGAGAAACCGATGTAACTTGCGCCATCGGTTCTTCTGGTGAAAGAGAAGGAGATGAGGGAATAATATTATCGCTCTTAATTCCTGACTCTTGAGTAGTTTCTGTATTTATGTACTCTTGTGCTAGTACTTTTTGGGCAACTCCATTTACTCCTGCAATAAGTAACCATGCAAGCATCCATGTTTTGCGATGATTGCGGTTAATAAGTCTACCTTTCAATTTTTTCCACTCTGCTCACATACTTAAGTGATGAGTGTATTCGCGATCATCTAGTGTTCACATGGGGACATTTACGGATTTTGCCCCAAATTAGACTTAAATACTTCTGGGCAACTTCTGAAAGGACGAGTATAACAGGGTATTAGGTACTGGGGGCTAGGTATTGGGGACTAGGAAAGAGTCTTCTCAATGGCCAATCTCCAATCCTCAATCCTCAATTCCTAATCCCTAATCCCTAATATCCAATCTATGGCAAATCGCTCACGCAAGCTGACGCCAAAATCCTCGAAACCAAATAAACCTCGTGCTGGTGCGATAAAACGCGTCGTTAAAAAACCCCAGAAAAAGCTAAAACGGGGAAGTTGGTTGTCGTCAATGTTAGCGATCGCAATTCTGTTAAGTAGTGCTAGTATAATTATTGCTTTTGCCTGGATTAGTGTTCTCTTCATCTTCAATCCAGATCAGGTAAGCTGGCTAAATAAAATTTTACCTACATGGGCACAAATCCCCCTTGGTAAACACGAACGCCCCCAAACTCTCAAACAAATTCAACTCGATTTGAGTCAGAAAAACCAAATATTTGGGGAAACTCTGCCTTTACATCAGGATGTGAAAAACTCATTTTTACTACCAGTTTTTCAACAGCGTGCTAATTGTCAATCTGATTGTGAAGAACTGGTGGAACTCAGGGTTTACGAACGCTCAGTTGAGTTAGAGTTTAAATCTCAGTCAGAAAATTACTACTATCTAACAACTCAATTACCTGTAACTGGCCTAGATGAATCCTTGGTGATTTCTTCTTTGCTTGATGGGACATCAGAAGCCCAGGATATCAGCATTCCTCTACCTTTAACTAAAGTGCAACGCTTTGAAGGTAAGACACCATCATCAGGCGTTTGGTTTAATTTGCGGGGTAAACGTCAACAAGGAAGTGTTGCGATCGCTTATGGTCAAGTCGTATACTACAATCCAGAACGCACTAATTTACTACAAATGTTGTCTTGGGCTAGTCCTAATGGACAATTGCCCAAATGGCAGCAGGTAACTGGTGATAGTACCAAAGAGTTAGTTGTTGAGCAAACAGTAGGTTTAGAACCACACTTACAAGTTTACCAAGTCAAACCTCTGAAGTTATTCCTCAAACCAATTCAATTGGAGGCGATTAATCTCAAATCACCAGTTATCAAGGATTCTGCATACCAAAATGCCCTGTCAATTGCCCGTAGTGGATTGTGGACACCAGCTTTTGAATGGTTGAAATTCATTAAGAAACAGCGCAAAGGAGTTTTACCAGAGGCGGCGCAAGCGCAAATGGATTTGATTCGCTTGCATTCCCAACTTACTAAAATTCAAGCCCAGAAAAATTGGGCAAGTCCGAGTCAAGAAGTGCTGGCAGATTTGATTGATGGTCGCTGGGAGAAAGCTTTACAGGTGTTTGAAGCGTCGTCACATAATGCCCAAGAAATTGCTACTCTACTTAAAACTGATGAACAACGCTTATGGAATCGCACATCTGCGGCGTTGCGGGTGAACCCAAATAGGCGAGAGGTACAAGCTTGGTTTGCTTTGATTTTAGCAGTTCAACGGGGAGAAGAACATACTAATTCCTGGTTAAAGGCGCAACCAAAAATTACAAAAGATAATCTTGCCTATATTCAAGGTCTGTTAGCAAGACTCAATGGTGAGGGTACAAAGTCGCAAATATCTTCTACTCACCCTAGTCAGATTGTTGGTACAGTCCAACCAATTACCCAAGTTACCAACAGCGAGTGGCTGCAACCAAATTCTTCAGCAGATTTGAAACTCACGGATAACCAAGTTTGGTATCAGGTGGAGGTGAGTGCATTTAATGACGGAAAAGGCTGGTTAAATTCTCCCTTTGAGAATTTCAACCCACCCAAAACTGACGCAGCTAAATTTTTCTGGAAAACTTTGGGAATTACTTCTGACCCGGAAATTCAGATTGTAGTTTGGTTGCCAAATGGGGAACAACAAATTACTATAGCCGCTATTAAAGCGGTGCAACTACAGGGTAAAGTTTTACGGCTATTAGCTGCTGGCCCAAGAATTCCAGTGAATCAAAATGATGTTCTTCAACCTAGACCTTTAGCCCTGACCAATGCAGCACTGGAGTGGGTGCAACCATCTCCCATCACTCTACGAGAACTACATCAACAAAATCCCGAAGGGGTAAAGGTAATGCTATCGAGTTTGTGGCAATCTTTACAGCAATCTGGTGAAGTTCCAGATGGTGATATTCCTAGCTTTGAGCAGATGCAGGAAAAGTTGGGTGATTGGCCCGTTCAAGTGATTGATTTAACAAATAACGCTCAACCAGAAATCATACTGACTATCTCACCAGAAGCAATAGTATCCTTGAATCAACCGATATCTGGAATTCAAGAGGAAAACACAAAGCAACGCCGTGACCGGACTATAATTTTGTCTGATGGTAATAAAGTCATTTACACTGATTTTACAGGAAATTACTTACAAAAACTCTCTGCGATCGCCAAGCTTTCAGGGGTGCAATCCTTAGCTTTACTGGTAGAAAATGCTCATAACTACAGTTTGAGGCGCTGGTCAGAGAAAAATCAGCGCTTTGAATAATGCACCCCTGACTCAAATTTCCCCTTTACTCAAATTTAAATTAAAGAGGTTCAAAGCGTAGGCGTAGCCCGCACTTCTCTACGAGACGCTGCGCGTAGCTTGCTTCCCCGGAGGGGTACGGCTGCGCGGAAATCGAGCGACTTGCACTGAGTTTCGACTACGCTCAACTACCGCGCAGTCGAAGTGAGTCGAGATTCAGTGACCATCGTAGACATCGCTGTTGGACAAAACTGAACTTATTCTTTTTCGTTAGTTTCGGCTAGACGTTGGTGCTTCAGGTTTTCCAACTGCTGCAACAGAGAGTCTACTTCTGCTTGTAAATGCATCAATTTAGCTTGCTGATCGTCCTGATAGTAAGACTTGGTTAACTTACTGACCCAGTTAGCCTGGGACTCGCGATCGGAAACACTAGATAAATAAGTAGGCATTGTTAATTAAATCCACAACTTAACTCACACCATTAGAAATATTATAATAATGCTCTTTTAAGCTTTATTATAATATTGGATATTTTCAATCAATTACTCTAATGGATTTTTGGGTCAATCATAAGAGACGGTGATTATAAAGGCTGTGTTCCAAAGAAAACATCGCCCAAACTCTGCAAAGTTTCCGTTCACTCGACGTTACTTACAAGTATTTAATTTTAGCCTGTCAATTATGGTTGTACTAATTATTATCGCTGTTTTTAGGGAATTTACGCAATAAATTATATGTAGACTATATCAAGAATTAGGCCAAATTATGAAAAAACGTACTTGGATATTGGTGTCAACTTCAGCTATAACTCCTTTAAAACCTGGTTTCCAGCCAGATATTGGGAACGAGACAATCTCTAAAAGCTAGAACGGACGCATCTATGTATATTTCCGCAGTGAAAAATAAGAGTTTCAGAAACTTATTGCGTAAGTATCATTATGTTTACCGAGCATTTTTCACCCCGTTAGCATCCCCAAGCTAAATTTGTTTAACCGAAGGTTGCTGTGGCAATTATGATAAACTGACATTCTAAATAAAATAAAAGTAGCAAGTTTAACCCCTGCACCACAAAAAATAATATTCTTAATGGAATTAAGGGACTAGTAACTGGGAACTAGCAAAGAAAAATTCACTTTCTTTCTCTTCCCCATGCTGTACTTCCCTATCCCACCCTGTCTAAATATCCAATCCTTACATTAAAAAATTTTAAATCCTGTGACTTTGAGCCTGTCTGTTGCTACATCTTATCGCCAACCCTGGCCTGGACTGATAGAAGCCTATCGCGAATACTTGCCCGTCAGCGAAAAAACACCGATTGTCACTCTATTGGAGGGCAACACACCTCTAATACCAGCGCCAGCGATCGCAGAACGCATTGGCAGACAAGTGCGGGTTTTTGTAAAGTATGATGGTCTGAATCCCACCGGCAGCTTCAAAGACCGGGGAATGACTATGGCAATTTCCAAGGCCAAGGAAGCAGGGGCAAAAGCAGTAATTTGTGCCAGCACTGGCAATACTTCAGCCGCCGCCGCCGCTTACGCTAGACGCGGAGGGATGAATGCCTTTGTACTGATTCCCGACGGTTATGTGGCGCTGGGCAAGCTAGCTCAAGCATTACTATATGGGGCAGAAGTATTGGCAATTAAAGGTAATTTTGACCAAGCTCTAGAAATTGTCCGCGAGATGGCCGAAAGCTATCCAGTCACTTTGGTGAATTCCGTCAATCCCTACCGTCTCGAAGGACAGAAAACAGCCGCCTTTGAAATTGTCGATGCGTTGGGTGATGCACCAGACTGGTTGTGTATTCCCGTGGGTAATGCCGGAAATATCACAGCATATTGGATGGGATTTTGTCAATATCATCAAGCTAGAAAGTGCGATCGCTTACCCCGAATGATGGGATTCCAAGCCGCAGGTGCAGCCCCCTTGGTACATGGTCAGCCAGTGGCGCATCCCGAAACCCTAGCAACAGCAATTCGTATTGGCAACCCTGCTAGTTGGGATTTAGCGATCGCAGCCCAAACTGCAAGTCAGGGAAATTTCCACGCCGTTACCGATGCCGAAATTCTCGATGCTTATCGACTTTTAGCATCATCAGAAGGTATCTTCTGCGAACCTGCTAGCGCTGCTTCTGTCGCTGGGTTGTTGCAGGTGAAAGACCAAGTTCCCACAGGAGCGACAGTGGTTTGTGTACTCACAGGCAATGGTCTAAAAGACCCAGATACAGCCATTAAACACAATTACAGTCAATTTAAACAGGGTATTACAGCAGAATTGGGTGCAGTAGCTGAGGCAATGGGATTTTAGGGCATTGGGCAAAACCCTTCGGGTAGGGAAAAGGGAAAAGGGACAAGGAGGGAGCTTTCCTTTCCCCTTTGCCCCTTGCCCTTTCCCCTTTGGCGTTGCCATCTCCCCTGCCCCCTACGCCCTGCCCCCTGCCCCGGCCCGTTCGCGTGTCAAGCTGTCAATAGCATCACCCAAGGCAGTAGTCAGGCTATTACGAGTTTGGGCATGGTTGTCTTGCTCAGTTTTCAACGCTTGCAAAAGGCGATCGCGTTCTTTGATTACGGCGATGAGTTTAGCTTGCAAGTCCTCGACAGATTTTAGCTTTTCTATTTCTTGTTGGATAGCTACTGGTGTCTCAGCAGCCAGTGTCTGTAGCTCAAAACCCTGGAGTTTGTGCAAATCTGCTTTCAGAGATGCGATCGCCTGTTGGGACAATTGGGCATCTGTGCGGCGTTGTTCTGCTTCTGTATTGTAAAGCTGTCGCCATTTTTGGGCACTTTCCCAAGCAGCATCGCGCTCATGTTGCAGCCCTGCCATCTGCTCTTTGATTTCCTGAATTTCTGTCAACCACTGCTGTGTTAAATCTTGATTCATAAATTAATAGTCATTAATCATTAGTCAATGGTCATTAGTCAAGAGTCATTAGTCAAGAGTCATTAGACATCTGGTAAAAACTCGGTATACTTGCAGTAAAAAAAAGATAGATGCGATCGCTACGCAAAATTTGGCACAGTAGTTAAGAAACCTAATCAGTTTTAACTCTAAATCATGCCAAAACCTCGTTTTTTTCGCTTTTTTCGTCACTTGAATTGGCGCACGCTCAAAAAAACTTTTTCCAGGACAATCGAAAGGCGACTTTTGGGACTCGCCTCGGAAATCGCCTACAATGCCATGCTATCGCTATTTCCAGCAATTCTTGCGATTATCACAGCCATTGGCTTATTGGCAGAATCTTTACAAAACACTTTTAAACAATTGGCAGCGCAACTAAGCCAAGTCTTGCCTGAACAAGCTTTGGATTTGATTCGTGATTTTGCCACCACAGAAATTACCAACTCCAAAAACACTGGTTTGTTTTCTCTGAGCTTTGTATTAGCAATTTGGACTGCTTCTGGAGCGGTAAATACGGCGATGACAGCCCTTGACCAAATCCATCAAATTCCTCCAGAAAACATACGTCCCTTTTGGAAAGCCAAGCTCGTCTCTCTGGGATTAACAGTCGGTACTATGTTGCTTTTAGTACTGGCTTCTTTCTTAGTATTTACCAGTGACTGGCTATTGGGAATGGTAGTACGTGAGAATAGTTCTTTAATCTTCTTGTTACATCTTTGGCAGCTGTTACGCTGGCCTTTAGCTTTAAGTATTGTTGCTGTTGCCTTTGGCTTTGTCTATCGCTATGGGCCAAGCAAGTGGAACTCAGGCACGCCAATGATGCCCGGAGCAATTTTAGCAGCTGTTTTCTGGGCAATATTATCTGCCCTATTTCGATTGTATGTGGCGAATTTTGGCAATTATAATAAAGTATATGGTGCTGTAGGGGCTGTGATAGTTTTAATGCTCTGGCTGTCAATGAGCGCTGCTGTTCTGTTAATCGGCGATCAGTTGAACGTGACAGTCGGCGAAGAAATGCGTTTAAAAGCGCAGTCGCAATCGAAAGTAAAATATTAATTCGTAAATCCCTGAGAAATTGATTGCAAAAGCTCAGTAGGGGAGTAAAATATCTAACGATTCAATACAAAGTTAGCGATCGCCTTCATGCCAGATTCTCCACCTCGATTTTCGATGATTGAACCTGATACCAAAGCACCCACCCTAAAGCGCCTGCGTCAGTTAAGTCGGCTACTGGATAATGTTATTACCATTCCTGGCACACAAATTGGTTTTGGTTTAGATCCAATTTTAGGACTCATACCGATTGGTGGTGATTTTTTGGGAGTGATGTTTTCTTGCTACATCATCCTAGAAGCAGCCCGGCTAGGCGTATCTAGAGCCACTCTAGGTAAAATGGTTTTGAACGTAATCATTGATGGCTTGGTAGGTGCTGTCCCAGTTTTGGGAGACTTTTTTGATTTTGCCTGGAGAGCTAACACTAATAATATCAAGCTATTAGAAGATTACTTAAAATTTCCTAGCGAGCAAAAGAGTGCAGACAGGTGGTTTATCTTTGCCGTATTGGTTGGATTGTTGCTAATCTCCATTGTCTTAGTAGCATTGCCCGTGATCCTAATTAGAATCCTGTGGAACGCCTTAACCGGCGGTTAAATTGTTTATTGATAAAAGAATGAAAGATTGGTGGCAAGCTACTTTTCCTAAAGGGCGGCAAAGTCTAGTTATTACTGATGCTAAAGGGTATCCTATACAAATTGCTTATGGCGAAAAAGGTAAAGGTAAACCGCTAATTTTATTACATGGTATGGGAAGTTGGAGCTACAATTGGCGGCACAGCGTAGCACCATTATCTAAAAATTATCGGGTAATTTGTTTTGATGCTAAAGGTTTTGGTTTTTCCGAAAAACCATTATCTCGTAGAGAACACAATGGCCATCAAGTTATTGAGTTTCAAAGGGTTATTCAGGCATTATGTGATGAACCCGCAGTGATTGTGGCTGAATCTCTAGGGGGATTAGTTGCCCTTGCTCTTGCTCAAGAAAATCCGCAGCTAATCGGACGACTGGTAGTAGTAAACGTACCTGTTTTTGCCGAACATCTACCCCATTGGGCTATGTGGGTACTTGCCCAAACGCCCTTAGAAGTAATGCAAACAATTGACTCTTTACGTCTGACATATTTATTTGCACCTCTATTTAGAGAAGTTATGGCAATAGAAAGACGTAGAGTATTATTCGATCCCTCAATCTTGACGCAGGAAGATATCTATTGGATAACTTACCCGTTTATTGAATTACCTGGTGCGATCGCAAAAGTTGCCGAAGAATTACAAATAGCCGCGCGAGAAATTGAAAATTGGCAAGCAAATAAGCCAAATATGCTCACCAAAATTCAAAATAACCTGAGTGCAATTAAGTGTCCCACACTAGTTTTGTGGGGCGAGCAAGATAGTTGGTTTCCTGCTAGTCATGGTAAAAAATTACATCAACATATCCCTAATTCCAAATTACAGATTTTATCTAACTGCTGTCATGATGCCTCAACTGGGGCTTCTGAGGTGTTGAATAAAACGATTCTTGAATTTTTACAAGATACTAACTTCTAAAGAAGAATTCAAAAGCCAGAATTCAGAATTCAATAATATTTTAGTAAGCGTTTTAAATCTGGTGATTCAGACGCTCTCTACGTTCGCGCAGCGTGTTGCAGATACAAATACTTAAGTTAAAACAACAGCCTAAGCCAACAAACGATTACGTTGATTCACCAGATTCAAAGCCGTAAATGGTTCACCGTCAAATTCAATTTGCCTTTTTCGTATGCCGTGCTTTGCTAGATAGTCTGATACATTCATCCAACGGATTTGTTGGTCTGAAGTACGGATGACAAGCATCACCGGATAATTTTGACTGTCGGGATGCCAGTATTTAGCGTGGGGTGGTTTAGGGAAAATCTCTTTACCGTCTCTTTTGCGCTTAGATAGATATGAGTCTCCAGACTTAAAGTGCAGATAAACTCGCTTGCCACTGGCTTCTCCTTGGTCATTTTTGAACTCGATCTCACCATCAATGCCGCAGTCAGAGTTTGAGATTTGGCGAAAGATTTGTCCTGCCTCCCCAGCGATCGCATAGGCATGTCCCACCAAAATCAGTTCTTTGCTTTGGTTATCAATAACAGCTTGGGATTTAGCTTCTAGTTTACGAACTCGTTCTTGGAACTCCGGTGAGGCAAATTTTTCCTCAATTAAATCCCAAAGGGGAACTCGCTCCTCACAATCGACGCAGAGAATGTCTTTTTTGCCTACTTGTAAGCGTTTCTGAACCGTTTTGAGATTTTCGACAGGGGTAGCACAGTGGGGGCAAACATAGTGGCGATCGCGATGCACCTCCGTACCTTTTCGGGATAGGTGCTCATGGACGTATCGAATAAACGTGACTTTAGTATCGATAGAAATTTTAGGGTCACAGTAAACCATTAACTCTGCCAAGCCTTCCCGCTTCTTTGTCAACTTAAAGCCAATTTGCTGACCTGTGGGAGCTTTGAAGTCGGCAGCAAATTTCCAGAGACGGTCGTTATCAAAGGCTGACGTATGATGCAGGCGCACTACCAGGGTTGCATAAATCTCTTCAATCCCACCTTTAAAGCGATAGCTCACGATCGGGGCGGGATGATCTTCCAGGTCAGGACGTTCGCGTTTGAAGAATGACGGCAATACGAGTTGCGTTCCCTGGTCGGTTTCTTCTCTTAAGCAGATGCCATAATCCACCAAGGTTTGATGCATTGCCCGCAGTACAATAGCTTCGTCGTCAGGTGGTAGCCGCTTCATGTCTTGAAAATCCAAATTGGCATCGAGGATGTCTCGTTCTAGGATGCAGCCGATTTCTTCGGGATGTTCGCGAACCTTACGTACCAAGGCTGAAGCATAAGCATTGATGCGTTCGGGCTGAAGCAGCACAAAATCGCCAAACTCTAGCTTCCAAACTAATCCTGGCCCAGCCAGCAGACCGACAACGGCCCGTAGTTCTTCAATCGCAAAGGATTCATGCGGCAGACGGAATTCAAGCTGCTGTTTGAGTTCCGCCATACGGAGCAGAACCTTATCTTCGTCCCTCAGCTTGATGATTTCCTCTTTGAGGGTTTTGAACGTCTGGGTGGTCGTTGTCCAGGGGATAGAATCCCAATCGATGTTTTCAATAATGGCCTGGAGCAGGTCGTTGCAACCAGCACCCGTTTGAGCACTAGTTTCCAGATAAGTGGTAAAGCCTCGCTCTTTTTGAAATTCCTCAATGCTCTTTTTGCTGACCATCAAGCCGCCTCGGTCACAGCGACCCGCAACCAGCAGCTTTTTGAAAGCGCGACGAGACGCTTTTTCTAAGTCGCTGTCCCACTGTCCTAGCCCTTCAAAGGGATTTTCTTGCTGGGGATTAAACACCATTACCGCTAGCTGGGTTTCATCCATAAATAACTGATGGATAAGGCGATAGTCGGGCTGTCCGGCAAAGTCCCATAGCCAAATTTCGCGGGCGGTATTTGAGGTGTTGGTGTCTTGGGGTAGCTTGAACTGAGAGGCCCAGTGAGCATCAGTGGAGATTGTCGGTTCAAAGGTGTTATGGGTGAGGCGCAGAGCTAGCCCAGATTTGCCGACGCCAGTATCCCCCGCCAAAATGACTTTGGCATTAGTGTAGCGCGTTCCGAGAGTGGCTTCGCTCGAACTATCAGGCTCAGGTAGTTGCCAAATCCTCAGCGTTCCTGCCGAACTTGAGATAACGGTCTTGCCATCGGGAGTAATCGCAACTGCGTACAGACTAGCCGTGTGGCCTGCAAACGTGGCTCGGCATTGTCCAGTAGCTAAATCCCAAACCTTAAGGGTAGCATCGTCAGACCCCGATACAACGGTCTTGCCATCAGGAGTAATAGCAACTCCTAACACACTACCCCTGTGGCCTGTAAACGTGGCTCGGCATTGTCCAGTAGCTAAATCCCAAACCTTTAGGGTATCATCGGCAGACCCCGATACAACGGTCTTGCCATCGGGAGTAATAGCAACTACGTACACATTATCCATGTGCCCTGCAAACGTGGCTCGGTATTGTCCAGTAGCTAAATCCCAAACCTTGAGGATAGCATCCTCAGACCCCGATACAACGCTCTTGCCATCGGGAGTAATGGCTATGAAATATATTGTACTGTCATCGTCATCTTGTTTAAGAACTATTGGCTCCTGGATAATAGAGTCCATTGACAGGGCAGATTCTGATGGCTCAATTTCTCGCCCTCGGCATGTAGCTAAAAGCTTGTCGTAACTTTCATCCAATGTATTGCGCCAGTCGATGTAGAGAAACTGGGCAATAATGTTGGGTCGTTCACAATCAGCAATCAAAATGGGAATGAAGCGACGTTGGGTATTGGTAGGATCGCGAAATAAAAGTGATAGGTGTTCTAGCTTGCCCCACTCAGATTTAAAGTAGTTAGGCGACATGCACATCAGCAGTGTGCGTGACTGCTCTACTCCCTGCTGAACCTTGAGCGGTATTGAGTCTCCCGGTTCAATCACCCAGGCATCAAGCCATACCCGGACAGCATCATTCTTTAGCCTTTTCGCCAGGTTATGAACAACAGCCTTGTCTTTTGTGCTATAGCTCAGGAAAACATCAAATGCAAACTTATTACTCATGGCTCAACTGGGCAGCTTGATAGAACTATCATCATGATGTTTGTTCTTTTACCAATGACAAAGCTGGTTCAGCATTTCAACTCTCCAGTGCTGATGCACAATTTTTACAAACCCAAAGATACGGCTCCTGCTTAAACTTCATGAACAAGACCCTATAGCAATAGCAAATTTCCAAGAAAAACTTGCTCAATTAACAATAGCACGAGTGGCTGCTGCCACCCTGATTGCCATTGCCGTTACTCTGATTGTCGTGCGTGCAGGTCGGCGCAAAATGCTCGACTGGCATAGTCTGCGGGGATTAAGTTTTTTACAATTAGGATTACGCGAAATTGAACGTTTATGTTATCAACGCTTCCCAATTCCCCTATTAGCTACCTTACCTCGAAAGAGTCCTCCACCTGCCACTGCTTCACTAAAAAAACGATCGCAGATAGAGCAACAAATTGAGTTCTCCCGTGTTCCTGTCTTCTCAACTTGAGCCACCAGAAACTTTTCTGCACCACTAAGCTCCTGAATTCTGTTTCAATAAAAAGAGAGTGGGAGGAAGCATATCCGTTAGCTTTCAAACTCCCACTCTGCCATTTGCTACTGAAGTGAACAGGAATGTATACAGACGTTGCCCGTTATTAGGGGGCTAATGCGTACTTCAACAACGCCTATATGCATTTAATATTCCTGTTGCAGCAAATGCCAAACCTAATTATTCATATTTATTTGCTGATAACAATCCTCTGCAAATAATTGATAGAGATAGTTTTTTATTTTTGTAAATCACTTAGAAAATAGTGTTTTACAAAAGGAATTTGCTTACGTGGTAGCCCCTGACAACAAAACCCTTGAAGTCGTTTATCTTCATATAATTTAACTTGGTTAATCAAAAGCTGGTTGCCATTTTGGCAAGTTTTTAAATTTTCTAATTGTTCATATCTAACTTTTTAAAAGTAGTTAAACTGCTACATAGCACAATACGGTTCAGTTAAGTCTTAGATCCCCCCTAGCCCCCCTTAAAAAGGGGGGAATTAGATTCAAAGTCCCCCAATTTATCGAGGGATTTAGGGGGATCTTCAATAATTGAGTTTCACTAGCTGAACTGTATTGCTATCTAGCAATTAATAATTCGCTCATAACAAGATTCCCGACTTATTTAATAAGTCGGGAATCTAAGCCAAGCTAATTGGCAAAAAGCGTTAATTTAACGGGGTTTTACTTTACAGTAGTATTAATACTGGCGTAAAATTGCAGACAGTGAACTATTTTTACGAAGATCCATCAAGTCTGCTAAAGGTTCTGTGGGCGTATCCAGGTGATGCTTGTGCTCTGCTGGTAGAACCGTTACCAAATGCTTTGTTTTAGGTTGCATCTGCATAACGGGCATCAGTTGTGGCTGTGGCACAAAAATTGGCTGCTTCTTGGGAAGATGTGGTTCCAATCTTTGGTAATGGTTCTGTGCCAAGCGTGCCTGATGGCGGTTAACCTGTTTTTGGACTTTTTGTGGTTGCTTTGTCCGGTTGAGCAGTCGGAAAATCAGCAAAGAACCACCACCACAACTGAGAACGATCGCAGCCATCATCCATAAAGGTGTAGGATTACCATTCTCAGAGGGCGGACTAATTGGTTCTTCAACTATAACTGGGATTTTTTCTGGTTCTTCTTGTGCTATTGGGCCAGCATTACCTAAGCTATACAAGGCAAAGGCACCACCTCCTATAAACATGGCTAAACACCCGGTTAACAATAGCCAAGGATGATGTGCAACCAGATATATCAGAACGTTCGAGCTTTGTTTTAGTCTCGATTTCCTGTTTGTCAGCTCTGGAGTAGCCCTTTTTAATTGGATTCGCCCGCGCTGTACACTCTGACTTTTTTCCATGATTACTTTCAGATTTGTACCCCTCTAGTCAATAAATTGTACTGGAGGAGTCAAGCATCAGGTATCCGTAACAAAATTTCAGATTCAAGTAGCTTTTTTGTAAAATAGATGCTACTAAATCTGGCTAATTTTTGCCAAAGTTCTGTATTTCGTGTGACTTTTTGCCGTAATAATCTGAAATCAGTTCGGTTATTTTCTCTGTCACTTAGGAGAATGTCTTTCAAGAGCAAGTTGAATTAATCGGTCAACTAATTCGGGAAAGGAAACTCCACTATGGGCCCAGAGTTGGGGATACATACTCGTCGCAGTAAAGCCTGGCAACGTATTGATTTCATTAATAAAAACTTCTTTTGTCGCTTCCACATAGAAAAAATCTACCCTTGCCAAACCCGCAGCATCAACAGCTGCAAAAGCTTGCAAAGCCATATCCTGAATTTGACGGGCGATCGCATCTGGAAGTTGTGCCGGTATCAGTAAATCTGCTAGACCTTCAGTATATTTAGTTTCATAGTCATAAAAATCGCTGTCATAAGTAATCTCTCCAACGACAGAGGCTTGAGGTTGATCGTTACCTAAAACGGCACACTCAACTTCCCTGGCGACGACACCAGCTTCTACAACTAGCCTTCGGTCATAACTGGCAGCACTATCTAAAGCAGCTTCTAATTCTTGGCGCGATCGCACTTTGGCGATACCCACCGATGAACCCAAATTAGCAGGTTTGACAAAAGCAGGATAACCCAATGCTGCCTCAATGTCATCACACAATTTCGGAAATACGCAAGGATTAGACCAAACCTGCGCTCTCGTAATCGCCTTATATTTTACCTGTGGTAGTCCTGCTTGCTCAAAGGCAATTTTCATGGCAATTTTATCCATCCCCATTGCCGAACCTAACACTCCAGAACCGACAAAGGGGACTTGCATCAAAGTCAGTAAACCTTGAATTGTCCCGTCTTCACCGTTGGGGCCGTGGAGAATAGGAAACCAAACATCCACTTGGGCAACTTGAGAGGGAGATTGCCACTTACTTAAAGTTTGGGCTTGAGGATTGGATGTCAGATTTCCTTCAGAAGTTGATTCTGCTGATTCAAGTAGCGGAGTGCCGGTTGCTAAAACCTTTTCGGGTGCTTCTCCAGCTAGCCAGCGTCCATCTTTTTGGATGTAAAAAGGCAGGATTTCGTACTTATTAGCATTTTGTTCTGCACTTAAGGCTTTAGCGATCGCCCGTGCTGAATTGATCGAAACTTCATGTTCTCCCGAACGACCGCCAAACAGTAACCCCACGCGCAGCTTAGTCATTTTCGGTTCCTCCACACTTCTCAAGCAGATAGCGTATCATAACCTACAAAAGTTGCCATCTTTTTCTATATAATTTTTTTGCCTGTTTTACCCTGGCTAGAAAAAACTCTCGATTTGAGGTGTGAAAATTTTTTCACAAAAGTATTGTAGTGATTTCGGGCAAATTCCCACTTATGCTCTGGGTGCGATCGTCGCAAGCATCCCTAGCAAGGTAAACAAACATTTACAATAGTTCCTTTTTCAGGAATGCTATCGATTATCAATTCACCGCCATATAATTTCACTATATGCTGAACAATAGCCAGCCCTAACCCAGAGCCTTGTTGTTCCCATGACTTTCGATTAAATTGCACAAAAGCTCCAATTTTATCAATTTCTTCAATTGTCATCCCCTTACCGCGATCAATTACATATAAATTAAATTTACTACCTTTTACTTTACTGATAACTTTAACTTCACTGCTTGCCAAAGAGAATTTAAAAGAATTTTCCAATAATTCTTCAATTAGAATACTCAAATTTTCTGCTGAGATTTTTACTGTAGATTCTTGGATATCTAGTTTTAAATCTTTTTGTCTACAGTTTTCTGTAGCTTTTTTGAAAGCGACTTCACTAATAATTCTCTCAGCAAGACATTTATCTTTTTGTTCTCGGACTTGACGGATTTTCTCAGGATTTTTGGCTATTAATTCTAGATTACTATATAATAAAAATCTTTTAACTAATTCATTCAAGCGATTAGCAGATGTATAAATTAATTCTGCAATTTCGACTTCTTCAGAACCAGGCATGATGCCACAATTTTCCACCAACAACTGTGACATACCGAGAATACCATTTAAAGGAGTATTCAGTTCGTGAGGTAATGAGTGAGCAATATTCATTCTGAGCTCGTCTAATTTTGCTTGAGTTTGCCGCTCAACCAAAGCGTGTTTCTCTAGACGACAAGCGATCGCATTGAGTAGTTCTTCAGGAGTAAATGGTTTTGTCAAATAGTCATCAGCCCCAAAATCCATTCCTTGACGAAAATCTGAACGCTCTGCTTTTGCAGTAACAAATATTAAAGGAATATGAATAGTTGCTTCATTTTGACGTAGAGCAGATAGCACGCTATAGCCATCTAATTCAGGCATCGTAATATCACATATAATTAAATCTGGTAATTGTTTTTTAGCAATTTCTAATCCAATCTTACCGTTTGCAGCTATCAAAGTTTCAAAATCAGAAAGTTGTAAAATTTCCTGAATATTTTCCCTGACTTGGGGTTCATCTTCTATGATTAAAATTGTGTTCATCTATGATTAATAAAAATAAGAATATCATTTTTATTGGTCTAGTATCTGAACTGGCTCAACAAGACAAATTAAGTTTCAATAATACTGTACAATCATTTCTCTAACCTAAGTAAAAACACTGAAGTTTTACTAGATAATCCTTTGAGAATCATTTACTGTTTATGATGATTAACCAAATTAAATATGTGCAAGACTTTGGCATTCTCAGGAGTTAGTAATGTTTGTAAATTCTTTATTTCATTCAAAAGCATTATTTCTTTAGCATACTCTTGTTGGAGAATATTCAAATAGCGATCACGCTCAATATCTGATTGAGCTTTTTTTAGCATATAGATTGCCATATTAATATTTGAAAGTGGATTCCCTAAGTCTTGTAAAAGTTTTTGTAAAACTTCATTACGTATTTCTGCTAAGTGTTGGCTTTCTTGCAGTTTTTGTGAATTTACTTCTATTTGCTGCTTCAAATTGGCATTTTTTTCATGTTCTTGTTCATATTGTTGTTTGATTAAAGTTGCTTTTTCTAGCCTAGCCAATCTAACCTTAATTGCCTTTATAAGTTCTTCTGTAGAGAAAGGTTTTGTGAGGTAATCATCGGCTCCTAACTCCATACCTTGGCGGAAATCACCACGGTCTACTTTTGCAGTCATAAAAATGACTGGGATAGATTCAGTTAATGGGTCTTGGCGTAAAGCTGTTAGTACACCATAACCGTCAAGTTCAGGCATCATAACGTCACAACATATCAGGTCTGGTTTTTCTGTTTTAGCAAGTCGTAATCCTTCTAAACCATTATTTGCAGCAATAGCATGGAAATCTGATAAACTTAAAATCTCTTGAACATTTGAACAAATTTGAATTTCATCTTCGATTACTAATATTTTTTTGTTCATTGACTTATTTTAATATTGATTTTCACTAGGCACTTTTATTTTGTCTATAGCGTTTCCTAATCATACAAAGTACATCATAATCCCTTCATCGCTTGCGGGGATGGGTTTGGGGGTTGGGTTGCTGTACCTCAGTCAACACAGAAACTCTATATAAACGCAGATGCTAGAACAGATTCTCTAGCTTAATTATTTGGGAATCTACATAGGATTCTAAATCATATACTGTAATTTATTATTCCCTAAAATTATTCAATAATAATACGTTATATATTTTTAATTGACGACATTGCTTATAATTAGTGGCAGTTCCACCCTAAATGTCGTACCAACTCCGATCTCGCTAGTAAAGGTAATTCTCCCTCTATGAAGGTCTATACAATTATTGACTATTGCCAAACCTAATCCCGTTCCTGGAGTATTACCAATATTACTGGCTCGGTAGAATGGTTCAAATAAATTCTGCTGTTCCTCTGGTAAAATACCAATACCTTCATCTTTAATTAAAAAAACTGCGATTTTATCTTGAACTAATAAATCCATTTGAATATTACTACTGTCTGGTGAGTATTTGACAGCGTTTGAAAGCAAATTGCTTAGTATTTGTCGCAACAGTTTATCGTCTATACAAGCCATAAAGTGATGACCTGTTGATAAATTCCCTAAATACTGGGGACAGAAGGCTAGGGTATGCTTGGGAGAAGTGAGTTGAATTTCTTCTACTAAAGAGCGACAAAAATCAACCAAATTAATACAAGTTGGTTCGAATGCTAATTTTCCAGCTTGAGCTTTATTAATTAGTAAAATATTATCTAAAAGTTGAGTAGTGTGTTGAACATAAGTCTGAATGCACTGGAGATGTTTCTGCTTTTGTTGTTCATCCAGTTTATGACTAAAACTTTTTAAAATTCCCGCAGAGGAAGTAATCACAGCCAAGGGAGTTCGGAATTCATGGGAGGTCATAGAAATGAAGCGAGATTTCAACTCACTGAGTTCTTTTGCTTTTTCTAAAGCTTTACAAATATTTTCTTCAGCTTGTTTGCGTTCGCGTATATCTTTAACTACCCCAATTACATAAATTGGTTTGCCAATGGTATCTCGAATCAGCGAAACCGTTAGATTTATCCATATTACATCAGCATTTTTATGTAAGTAACGCTTCTCAATGGAGAACGTTTCTATCTTTCCTGCTATTAATTTTTGCAACTGATTTACATAGATTTGAATATCTTCTGGATGTGTGATATCTCTAAAGTTTTTCTGAAGTATTTCTTCTTGGCTATAGCCTAAAATTTCACACAACTTTTGGTTAGCTTTCAGAAAATTACCATCTAAAGTTTCTAGTTTAATTCCCACAGCAGCTTGATTAAAAATAGCCCTAAGTTCTGCCTCACTTTTTTGTAAATCTAAAGTGCGTTGCTGAACTCTAACTTCTAAATCTTGATTGAGTTTTTGTAGGGCTTCTTGCGCTCGTTGCCTTTGCAGTTCAGCAGATGCTCTGGCTGCAAATACTTTGAGAATTCCTTCAAATTTATGTTGGTCAGGTATAGGTTTGTCATCTACTATGCATAGTGAGCCAATTGGTTGACCAAAATCATCACTCAAAATAACTCCCATAGAACTTTCAGCTTCTATAGCAGCTAATTTTTTAGCATTAGGAAAAACTTGCTGGATTCTCGAACTACAATGGTAAAATCTTTGCTGAACCAAAATTTCACACAGAGTTGATTTTGGGTCATAGCAAATATTAGGTTGTAACTGCCCATCAGACCAAAATCCTAAAGTATGAGCTTGACCATCAATTAATTCACTTACTAAAGTATTGCGGACATCTAAAGTAGAAGAAATATGCTCGACTAATGCTGGAAAAAAGTCACGTCCAGTCGTAGAAGCCGTACTTTCTATCAAACTTTGTAAAGCTATTTCAGCTTGTTTGCGTTTTGTAATATCGATTCCAATTGCAACGGCAGCTGTGTTTTGTTGATATTTTTGAGCTACGAGCAAATAATTGCATGTTTTACTATTAATTTGAACATCAATAACCTTAGAATCTGCTACATCTTGACTATCTAAAAATTCATGCATAAATTCGGTAAATTGCGGGCTGTTTTCCATAAAGCCCAATTCTTGACCCACAAAAGCATCGGGAGTCAAGTTAAAACTTTCAGCTAAATGGCGATTAACTCCTAAATAATATCCATCATCATTTACCCAAGAAACAAATCCAGGTACTGCATCTAAAACTGTTTGTAATTGCTCTTTTGCTTGTTGCAGATTTTTTTCTGCTCGTTTATATTCTGTAATGTCCTCGGAAATACATAACAGGTATTCAGGTTGTTGGTCTTTGTCATACAAAGGAATTTTAGTAGTGTGTAAAATTCTTCTGCCAAAATTGAGGCTGTCAATAGCTTCTTCAGAAATATTTTGAGGTACACCGCTTGCAAAAGTTTCTAGGTCTTTTTGACAAAAAAAGTCTGCTTGTTCTTTCGGGAATAATTCGTAATTTGTTTTGCCAATAGCCTGTTCCGCCTTAATACCAAAAATGTTTTCGCAGGTATGATTCCAGAGCTTGAATTTCCCAAAACTTTCTGGTTTGGCATCTTTAACAAAGACGGCCACAGGCAGATTGTTAATCATTGACTGTAAAAAATTGCGAGTCTGCTGGAGCTCCTCTTGTGCTTTTCGACTCTCAGTTATGTCAATGCCTGTACAGACAATATACTCAACTTGATTATCCCCATTAAGTAAGACCTTACTTGACCAAGAAATTAAGCGGCGATCGCTATCTTTAGTAACTAAATAAGTTTCGTAACGTTGAGGAAACTCTATCTTTGCTAAATTTTGAAAAATACTTTTGATACATTCTGTTTTTTCAGATAACAACAGCACATCCCAAACAAATTTTCCTTTAACTTTATCAAATCCATAACCCGTAGTTTGTTCGCAAGTATGATTAAAGCGAAGAATTTTCCCCTGAGAATCTAGTACAATAACTAACGCATCTGCTAGATTCAAAACGGTAGAAACAAAATTACGCTCTAATCGCAGTTCTGCTTCGATTCTCTTGCGTTCTATAAGTTTAACTCGTGTATAATTATAGAGTTCAGCTTGGAAAATAGAAACTGTCAGCAGACTCGTAGGAGTAACCAATCCAATTAATTCTCCTTGCTCTCCTACAATAGGCAGATGGCAAATTCGATGTTGCCTTAATAAATGCAACGCAGTAAAAACATCTTTAAAATCTTTTAATTTCAGTGTTATTAACTCCCTTGTCATCACTTGAGCAACACTGATACCCTCTATATTCTTTCCTTGTGCTGTCAGCTTAATTAAATCTCGCTGCGTAATTATCCCTACCAACTGCGAGTTTTCCATAACTAAAACACAACTGGTGGTTTGAGATGTGTTGCTATCTATCTCTTTACTTGAGTTTTTCAAATAATTAGTATTTTTGTTTGACAATTCATCATAATTACCTGATGCTTCATTAATTAGTGAAATTACATCTGGAAGTAGAGTCACAGAGTTAACAATCAGTGGATGACGAATGATAGTCAGTTGTAAATTATCAGAACTGAGAGAGTTAATAAACATTATTTATAGATGCCTGGAACCAAGTTATGTTGAGCAAAGATATAAATAATATTTTTACTGATAATTTTTTTGAAAACATCAGTATTTTCTAGGATTAATTATATTCTCACTTTTTCATAAGAATAATTCAGAAATCAGGAGTCAGAGTTGCTGTATGAATTCTGTACAAGTGGTTAATGAATATTGGTTATAACCCTACAACTCTTGGAGACGTACTCGCGTTCGTCCCGCTATGCGCTTTCGTTGCTGGTGGACGAAAAATTAAAATATTCAACAAGCTAAAACTCTATTCCTTTATGGGTAGAGTATTCTGAATTCTGTATTCTGACTCTTGATTTATATAAGCTTTACATTCTTATTAAGAAATACATCAAATTTAAAACATGAGTTTTTTTAGAGAGTATATTATTGATTATTGGCGGGAGTTATGAGCTTTGACTTCATTTAAAAAATATTTTAAGGTAGATGCAGCTTAATGGTAATATAGGCAATTGGAACTAAGTAAAAATTATCCTTTGAGCAAAAGACTTATCTTTAAAACATCGGATTATGTTCAGAATCCCAACATTTATCATTTTGCCAAGTTCTACCACTATATTGGCAGTCAAACTTATTGTTAATCCAGGGAATTGATGTAGGACTGGCTTCCGAAGATGAGATTATAGAACTAACTGAAGACAGGATGTCAGAGGCAATAACAAAGCTAGAAACTCCTAGAATAATTGAACCCACTAAAAAAAACGTAAGATTAATAGGATTCAGTTTATAATTGACAGCTTTCATAAAATACAATTGCTGCTTTATTCGATGATCTGCACCAGCTAGTGACATTAACTTAAAACTCCTTTTGAAATTGGGATGAAGTTGAAAAACTGAAAACCGCTGAACTTGCTATAAACAAATATCTTCTGGTAATTTTCTAATAATTTACAAGGTATTTTTCTTTGCTTTAAGTTTATTATTCAGGATTTAAATCAAAAAGGATATTGAGGAAAAACAGGAATTTTTTTTCTGATTAAATTGAGAGTATTTACTTGAGTTGCTATTTTGAATTTGCGAATAAGTACTGAGTCGCTACTCTAGCTCATCAGTAGGATTGAGGAGATTTTATAGAAGGATGGAAGATTGCCAATTAAGTTAGGTCTATTGCATAAATCACAAAATTTGAACTTTGCGAATAAAAATCACTGTATAGGCGTAGCCCTTCGACTGCGCTCAGGAACCGCCCGTCGTAGGCATTGCTGCAAAACAGAGGTTTTGATGTTACTCTTACGGCTACTGATGGAGGAATTTTGAAAGTAGCAAATCTACTGAAGTTCTGAGAAGACCTTTAGGTAAGATTACAAATTCCATTTGTTTATAACACGCAGTAGTAAAGCGCTCAGAGAACGAAATATTTTGAGGGATTTGGGGAACACATCACCCTGAAGGGCAATATAAAGATATTTCAGGCATTTTGTCTGTTCTGTATCTCCGTTGTCCAGTTATGACTCGACTTATGTCAAGCTATTAACACGATGATTAGTGATTACAATTTTTTGGGAACGCGATCGCGTTTGTATTTTTAACTTATGAGTCATCCTTCTTGCCTGACGATCCTGCTGATTGATGATTGCGCTGAAGATCGGGAAGCATATCGTCGCTTTTTGAAGCAAGACAGCCTGTATACCTACCGCTTTTTGGAATTTGAGACGGGAACGCCAGCACTCAAATGGTGTCAACAGGAGATTCCAGATATCATTTTGCTAGATTTTGCGTTGCCTGATGGGGATGGACTGAAGTTTATTCAGCAGTTTCGGGAATGCCATAGCAATACTCAAACTGCTGTAATTATGCTGACAGGACAAGGGGATGAAATTACTGCTGTCCGTGCGATGAAAAGTGGTGTGCAAGATTATCTGGTTAAAAATAAACTCACACCTGAAGTTCTTCAAGGTGCAATTCATCATGCTATTGAACGGATGGATTTGACTCGACAGTTAGAACAAAGTCGGGAACAACAGCAACTGATTGCTGCGATCGCTTTACGGATTCGTCAGTCTCTGAAACTAGAAGAGATTCTGCGTACCACAGCAACAGAAGTACGGCAGTTTTTGAAAGCAGACCGAGTAGTTATCTATCAATTTCAGCCGGATATGAGCGGCACAATTATGGCAGAGTCAGTGCTTCCTGGTTGGACAGTGGCTCTGGGAAAAGAAATTTTGGATACCTGCTTTCACAAGGGAGCCAGAAGTGACTATCGTCAAGGGAAAAAACGAGCAATCGACGATATTTATCAGGCTGGCTTAAACAATTGTCATTTGCAGCTTCTAGAACAATTTGAAGTTAAAGCCAATCTAGTAGTACCTATTTTGGTCAAAGAGCAATTATGGGGATTATTAATTGCTCACCAATGTAGTGCCCCTCGTCATTGGCAATCAGTAGAACTAGATTTGTTAGATCAACTAGCGGTGCAAATAGCGATCGCGATTCAACAAAAAAGTGCCTACGAGCAAGCACAGGCAGAACTAGCAGAACGCCAACGGACAGAAGCAGCCCTCAAAGCCAGCGAAGAAAAACTCAAGCTTACCCTGAATTTTGCTGGTATTGGCTACTGGGAGTGGAACCCAATCACCAATCAACTATTTGCTAGACCGATACAATTAGCCGACATTTTACTAGACATTACCGCTCAAAAACAAGCAGAAGCCGCCCTGCGAGATAGCGAACGTCGTTATGCAACCTTGGCACAAGCGGCTCCGGTGGCTATTTTCCGCCTGGATGCCTTTGGTAACTGCATCTATATTAATGATCGCTGGAGTGAGATGACAGGTAGACCAACAGAGGCGGCATTGGGGATGAGGTGGATACAGGCTTTTCATCCAGAAGACCGCGATCGCATTCTCAGAGAATGGCATAAAGCAAAATTAGGACAAACAGGACTTTTTTGGAACGAAGGCAGGCTTCTGCGCCCAGATGGCAGTATCAACTGGTTTTACTGCTGTATTCAACCTGAAACTAACGCCAGTGGCACTGTTAGCGGCTATATCGGCACACTCACGGATATTACCATTCGCAAACAAGTTGAGGAACAGCTTAATGCTCTTTCCGAACGGCTAACCATCGCAATCAGTTCTGGAGGATTTGGTATTTGGGAATATGATTTCGTCCAGACAAAGCTGATTTGGGACGATCGCATGTACGAACTGCATAGCGTGAGCAAAACTGATTTTAGCGGTTCTTTTGATGAATGGCTAAACTGCCTGCACCCGGATGATCGAGCTTATATGTTGGCAACCATCGAGCAAGTTCTACAAGGAAAACAAGAATATAATGTAGAGTTCCGCATCGTTGAGCCGAGTGGAAAAATTCGTTTCCTCAAAGGTTACGGTATTCTCAAACGTGACCCGCAGGGTGAACCTGTACGGATGATTGGGGTGAACTTTGACATCACCGATCGCAAACAAGCCGAACAGGAACTCATGCACAATCGGGATTTACGAGAAGCAATTTTTAATGAATCTGCCGATGCGATCTTTCTGGTTGATCCAGAAACACTACTCACCCTGGATTGCAATCGGCGGGCGGTAGAAATGTTTGAGGCGGCTACCAAAGCTGAATTAAGCAATATCAATGGGCAGACACTCCAGCGCCGTCCATTTACTGCTAGCGAAACGGATGCGATCGTCAAAGATATGCAGTCAAAAGGTGTATGGAGCCGAGAGATTGAATATGTTACTCTTCAGGGTAGGATTTTCTGGGGAAACATTGCAGCTAAACCAATTACTGTAGCGGGGCGTACTATGCATCTAGTACGGATCACTGATATCAGCGAACGTAAACAGGCACAAGAAGCATTGGCAAAATATGCCCATGAGGTCGAAGATTTGTACAATAATGCTCCCTGTGGCTACCATTCTCTCGACAGCGAAGGTCGATTGCTCAAGGTGAACGAGACTGAACTGCAATGGTTGGGTTATACCCGTGAGGAAATGATTGGCCAACCACTGCTGAATTTTTTCACCCCAGCCAGTCGCTTGGCGTTCGCACAAAACTATCCTCATTTCAAAAAACAGGGCTGGATAAAAGATTTAGAGTATGACATGCTCTGTAAAGATGGCACAGTTTTACCAGTGCTGATCAGCGCCACTGCCGTCAAGGATGTCGGTGGAAACTATCTATACAACCGCGCCACCTTATTTGATATCCGCGATCGCAAACAAACCGCGCAACAACTGGAAGAATCACGTAAAATGCTGCAAACTGTACTAGATACATTTCCGCAACGTGTTTTCTGGAAAGACCGCCAATCACGCTTTCTCGGTTGCAATCCAGCATTTATCCGCCATGCCCAACTGACAATTGATGAAATTATCGGCAAGAGCGATTTTGAGTTACCTTGGGCCAAGTTAGCACACCTCTACTGTGCTGACGATGCAATGGTAATGAACACCCGAACACCTAAACTAGGCTATGAGGAGCCATTTGAAGGGGATAATGGCGAACAACTCTGGCTGCGAACAAATAAAGTTCCCTTGACCAATAGCGCAGGTGAGGTGATTGGCGTACTGGTATCTCACGAAGATATCACAGAAGGTAAACAAGCAGAAGCACAACTGCGGCAGACGAATGAGCAACTTGCTAACGCCAATGTGGAACTTGCCCGCGCCACTCGCCTCAAAGACGAATTTCTCGCAAACATGAGCCATGAACTGCGAACACCTCTGAATGCGATTTTGGGGATGTCAGAGGGCTTACAAGAAAGTGTATTCGGCTCTATTAATGAAAGACAAGCAAAAGCGATCGCTACTATTGAACGCAGTGGCAGACATTTGCTAGAACTAATCAACGACATTCTAGACTTGTCTAAAATCGAATCTGGCAAACTGGAACTGCAATTAAGTGATGTTTCTGTTAAGAGCCTCTGTGATATCAGCCTTGCCTTTGTCAAACAGATGGCTTTGAAAAAAAATATTCGTCTTAGTACTCATATTTCTGACAAGATTGACTGCATCCAAGTAGACGATCGCCGCCTGCGTCAGGTACTGATCAACCTACTGAGCAACGCTGTCAAGTTTACGCCAGAAAGAGGATCTGTAACTCTAGAAGTTCGGCTGGAGGGGGCAGGGGAGCGAGGGAGCAAGGGAAGTAAATTCTTCCTCATCCCCCTCATCTTCCGCAAATCTCTGCTTCCATGTTACTGACACTGGCATTGGTATCGCCCCTGAAGAAATTGGTAAGCTGTTCCAGCCTTTTATCCAGCTTGACAGCAGCCTTAACCGCCAGTACAGTGGCACTGGTCTAGGTTTGGCACTGGTACAAAAGATTATTACCCTACATGGAGGAACGGTTTTAGTTAGCAGTGAAGTTGGAAAGGGAAGTTGTTTTACCGTCCGCATTCCCTACCGTACCAGCAATAATCTTCTCAGGACGCAGGTAACGACTTCATTGCCCAGCTATCCTTTACTTGCTAAGAATGCTCAAGTTTTAATTATCGAAGATTCTGTGGCGGCGGCCGATCAAATTACTCGCTACTTGCGCGAAATGGGAATGCAATCCACTATCTATCCCCAAGGTGAAGGAGCAGTAGAAGAAGTGCTACGAGTCCAGCCGACTTTAATCATTCTGGATCTGCAACTACCGAACCTATCGGGTTGGGATGTGCTAAATCAACTCAAGACCAACCCAAAAACCAAAGATATTCCAACGATCATCATTTCAGTTGTGGATGAACATAGCAAAGGACTAGCTCAGGGAGCATTTGAATATCTGGTCAAACCCATTACCCGCGCTCAACTTCAGGTAACTATAGAGAAACTACAACATCCTGCCCGTTCTGAGGAGCCAAGTTTAATTGTATTGCCAGAAGTCTTTCTGGAAACTCCTTTGATTTTGCTGGCAGAAGATAATCAAGCAAATATTGATACTATGTCTGGCTATCTTGAAAGTCGAGGGTATCATCTCATTTTGGCAAACAATGGACAACAAGCTATCGATCTTGTCAGAGATCAACGCCCCGACTTAATTGTAATGGACATTCAAATGCCAGGAATGGATGGGTTAGAAGCAATCCGTCGCATCCGTAGCGATCGCCAATTTGTGCATATTCCGATAATTGCACTAACGGCATTAGCTATGCCTGGCGATCGCGAAACTTGTTTAGCAGCCGGAGCAAACGAATATTTGACCAAACCCGTAAAACTTAAACAGCTTGTAACCACAATTCAACAACTTTTAAAAAGGTAACGGAAATTCTCGATGGATAGTCAACTCTCTATTTTAGTGATCGATGATGAACCCGATAACTTTGATGTTGTTGAAACCTTGCTCGATGGTGAAAACTACCAGCTATATTACGCTCCTAGTGGTCAACAAGCTCTAAATCGCCTCGATAGTTTTCAGCCCGATCTGATTTTATTAGATGTGATGATGCCCGATCTAGATGGGATGGAAGTCTGCCAACGCATCAAAGCTGATCCACAATGGCAAGCAGTACCAATCATTATGGTGACAGCATTAACCGATAAAGAAGATTTGGCTCGATGTCTGGCGACTGGTGCAGATGACTTTATTAGTAAACCCGTTAATGGTGTGGAATTACGAGCTAGAGTTCATTCCATGTTGCGGATTAAACAGCAATACGACAGTATGCAAGTATTGCTCAAACTGCGAGAAGATATGGTAAACATGATTGTGCACGATCTGCGAAATCCACTTACCAGTATCGTTTTAGGCACAGAGATTTTGCGGTTGCCAGATTTGTCACCTGAACAACAGCAAGGCAAAGTCGAGCAAATTTTACTTGCTGGACAACAACTACAATCGTTGATTGATAGCTTGCTGATCATGGCAAAGCTAGAATCGGGAAAAATGCTTCTCAACTACACAGAAGTAGACCTTTTTATGCTGTGTATGTCAGCATTGGCAGATATTGAAGCGATCGCTACTCAAAAGAATCTCACCCTGATTAGTGAATTACCCGAACCTGGTGGCATTGTTGTAGTAGATGCAGTTATCTTTCGGCGAGTGCTGGATAATTTGCTCTCTAATGCCATTAAGTTCTCCCCCTCCAAGTCTCAAGTTACCCTCCGGGGAGAGTATTTGGCAGCAGGTGGTGCAAAAGTGCAAGTTGCCGATTCTGGTTCGGGAGTAAGTCTTGAGTTACGACAAATAATTTTTGAAAAGTATGAAGTTGGAACTCCGATGCCAGAAGTTTCGCAAATTGGTTTAGGTTTGGCTTTCTGCAAAATGGCGGTCGAGGCACATTCCGGTACAATTACTATCGAAGATAATCAGCCAAATGGTAGTATCTTTACTGTACTATTCAAAAGTCAACGACCCATAACTAATCCGGGAGTTGATGGTGCGATTTAGTGATTTGTCTAATCGGAATTTCAATCCAAAATTCTGTACCTAAGCCCGGTTGAGAATCACATTTCAACACACCACCGTGTTTATCTACAACAATCTGGTAACTAATTGATAACCCCAAGCCAGTGCCTTTTCCTACTGGCTTCGTAGTGAAAAATGGGTCACAGATTCTTGCCTTCAGAGATTCGGGTATTCCTGGGCCATTGTCTCTTATGCAAATTACTACACTCTTGACATTACCTTCAAGCTCTCCAAGAGCAGTACGGATGGTAATTTGATTACTATGAGTTGTTGATTGAGATTCTCTGTAATCTTCTAGAGCATCGATCGCATTGCTTAAAACATTCATAAATACTTGATTTAGTGGCCCGGCATAGCACTCTACTAAGGGAAGGTTGCTGTATTCTTTGACTAATTTAATCGCCGGACTTTCTGGTTTTGCTTTCAAACGATGCTGCAAAATTAGCAAGGTACTATCAATACCCTCATGAATATCAACTGGTTTTTTTTCTGCTTCGTCAAGGCGAGAGAAATTCCGTAAACCCAAGACAATCTGCCGGATGCGATCAACCCCAATTTTCATCGAAGATAGAGTTTTGGGCAAATCCTCCATGATAAATTCTAAGTCGATCTCGAAGGCGCGATCGCGAATCTCAGGGCTGGAGTTGGGGGCATTTTGTAAATAGAGGTCTAGTATGCTGAGTAAATCTTGGGTGTAATCATTGACATGATTGATGTTGCCATAAATAAAATTTACCGGGTTATTAATTTCGTGAGCAACACCAGCTACCAGTTGACCCAGTGAAGACATTTTCTCTGTTTGGATCAGTTGGGTTTGAGTTTGCTGTAAATCATGCAAAGCTTGAGCTAGCTTTTGGGTCTGCTCTTTGGTTTGATTATGCAATTGGGCTTGCTGGAGTGCAACCCCAAGCTGATTGGCAATTTGAGTAATAAATTTAATTTCCGAGGCTTCCCAATGGCGGGGTGCAGAATTCTGGTAAGCTGCTAATAAACCCCATAGCTGTTGCCCAATAAATATAGGTGCGATCGTATAGGCCCTTGCTTGAATTTGTTCTAGAACTGCAACATGGCATTGAGAGTGGCCAACTTCATAGATATCATCAACTGCAAAGGTTTCATTGTAACGATATCGCCCACCTTGGGTTTCCTGTAAATAGCTATCTTGCCAAACTGTCTTGGTATCAGAACTTACTAGCTTTATCCAACCATCACCCACAAACTCGGCGATATATTCACCACTCCAATCAGTCTGGAAACGATAGACGGCAACTCGATCTGCTTGTAGTGATTTACAGATTTCTTGGGTAGTTGTCTGAAAAATTGCCTCTAAATCTAAAGATTCTCTAACTTTGGCCACAACTTCAAACAATACCCGTTGTTGTTCTGCTGCTTGTTGTAAATCTAATGTCTGTTGTCGTGTCTGAGTGAGTAAATCAGCTTGCTGGAGTGCTACGCCCATTTGGGCAGCAATCTGACTGAGAAAGTTAACTTCTGAAGTTTTCCATTGTCGGGGGCCAGTATGTTGATAAGTTGCTAGTAAACCCCAAAGTTTTTGCCCAACAAAAATCGGCGCCAGCACAAAAGCGTGAATTTGAAACTGCTCTAGATTGTCGATATGACACTGAGCAAACCCCATTTTGTAGATGTCATCAACTGCAAATGTTTCATTATTGCGGTAACGTCCTCCTTGTGTGTCTTGTAAGTAGGTGTCATTCCAAATTGTATTAATACCTAGTTCAGATTCATTCGACCAGTATGGACTAGCAGCCTCAAAATCGCCGACAAATTCACCACCCCAATTAGCATCGAAACGATAAACAGAAACGCGATCGGCTTTGATTAATTGACAAACTTCTTTAGTTGTGGTTTGAAAAATTGTATTTGTGTCCAGAGATTCTCGAATCTCGGCAATAACTTTAAACACAGCCTGTTCTTGTTCAGCTGTCCGTTGTAACTCAACGGTGCGTCTTTTAACTTGTTTTTCTAAATTTTCATTAAAAACTTGTACTTGTTGGTGTAGTTCATACTGCTGAACTGCGGAAGCAAAGTGTTTACCGAGGTTTCTAGCCAGTTCAATCTCTTCAATTGTCCATTTTTGAGCTTGTGCTTTTTTAGATTCGCGCCAAACCTCAAAGGATCGCCGGGGATACTGTTGCCTTTGATCGCCCTCATGCTGTCCCGCCCATAAAGTTTCTGTATCTATCTCGTTGCGGAAAATACTTAGGTAGCCCAGCAACTGCTGACGATAGTGGAGTGGAATCATCAATATGCTGCGAATTTTAGTTGGTTGAAAAGCAACTTGCAAACTTCGCAAGCCAGGAGTGTTATATATATCTGAAATTGCCCAAACATCGTAGTTAGTAAATTTGTAATGTTCTTGCCAGATACTATATTGCTCGATCAGTGGATATATAGTTTGTTCTGGTATTACAGGTTGCTCTCCACAGATATAAAGCTTGATACAAGTATTTCCTGGTATTAAGCATTCTGTTAAGCTGGTGACGTTGCCATTGTGAAAATCAAAAGCTTCATTTCTAATACAAAGCCTGCCACCAACGCCATTAAAGGCAGTAACAGCCGCTTCTAGGGCTGGCTGTAAGACAATCGTCGGGAGTGAATGTAGTAGAGTAGCAATGCGGTTAACGATCGCTTCTCGTTCGGCTGTTTTGCGAACTTGAGTGTGCAGGTTACTTTGAGTGATCGCCATTGACAGCTGCTCGACTACCATTTGTATTGCTTCTAGCTCATATTCTGAAATCAAACGTGCTTGAGAATTATGAGACACCAGCAGCCCCCAAAGTTGATCTTGATGGAGAATAGGCGCTACTACAGAAGATTTTACGCCCATTGCCGTCAAATATTCAATATGGCAGGGGTCTACAGGGCGGTAACGGATCTCCTCTGAGATATCTCCATTATCCAATTCACGCAGGTGAATTTGACCAATCTCTTTAGTGTCAACATTTACAACAGAACGCACCTGTGATTTGAGAAATAGTTCACGGGCATAGGATGGGATGTCATCGGAGGGAAAATTTAGTCCTAGTAGCGACGGCAAACAATTTTTATTAATTGATTCAGCGATCACTTGACCACTACCATCGGGATGAAATTTGTAAATCATCACTCGATCAGTTTTTAATAGCGATCGCACCTCTGCCGTTGTCACGCTGATAATTTCTTCCAACTCTAAGCTTCGTCGGATACGGTTTGTAATGCGGCGTAGTAAACTTTCTTCATGGCGATATAAGGGCAAATCTTGTTCAAAATTGGAGGACATTGTGATAGCAAAATAAATTAATAATTTGAAAACTGGCATAATTAAATCTAAAGACATTTTGAAATTTATTTCATCATTTTGTCTTCAGTAAAACTACGGTCAAATCATTAATAAAAATATTTTTTTGCCTTTTATTAAAATTCACCCAAAAATCATAAAAACAGACGCTAAAAAGATGGCGTCTGTACTAGCTATAAGAGAAAGTTTTGGCTTTTTAGTTTGAAATATTTGTTGACAAAAAAACGTTTAAAAAAATTAAACTTTTGTGTTGTCAGCAAAGCGGATTTTCAAATAGTCGTTTTCCATCTTCGCTCCGCCTGGTTGTAGTGCTGCTAAGGCTTGCGGCAAAACTAAGTTACGACGATGGTTGCCAATAGTAATGTTTAATTCGTCTCCAGTTTTACTTAGTTGAACTTGGTCTTTAGGAATACCAGGTAAATAAAGTTCTAAGCTGTATTGGTTTTCCTCTTGCACAACTCTTAAAGTTGTTTCTTTGTAATAAACCTGAGTCGGATCTTCATCTTTATAAAGAGTTTCTTTCAGGCGTTCTAATGAAGCTAATCCACACATTTCTTCAGAGAATAGGGGAACTTCTTTCACCGGCAGAGGGTGAAAATCATCATGAATTTCCCGGCGATATTGCTCTTGATTTTCCTTCCAACGTTGAAAAAATGGGTCTTGGACTTCACTCGGTATAATCCGATTCGCCACGACTAAATCTGTTGCAACATTATACAAACTTAGATAAGCATGGGCCCGTAGGGACTCTTTAATCACCATCTTTTCGGGATTAGTGACAAGACGCACTGAAGTTTGAGTATTATCTGTTAATACTTTTTCCAGAGCTTCAATTTGTTCATAAAATTCATAAGGTGCATCCATCACTTCTTTATCAGGTAGCGAAAAACCAGCAATTGGTCTAAACAAAGGTTCAACCAGAGGTCGAAGCGCCACCGAGATGTTTTGAAATGGTTTGTAAAAACGGCGCATATACCAGCCACCGACTTCAGGTAAACTCAGCAAGCGCAATGCTGTACCAGTGGGGGCTGAGTCGATAATTAAGACATCAAACTCACCTTCATCGTAATGGCGTTTCATCCTTACCAAGCCAAAAATTTCATCCATGCCTGGTAAAATTGCCAATTCTTCCGCCTGTACGCCGTCTAAACCCCTTGCCTGTAAAACTTGGGTAATATAACGTTTCACAGCACCCCAGTTTCCCTCCAGTTCTTGCAGTGCATCCAGTTCAGCACCCCACAAATTTGGACGAATTTTTTGGGGTGCATGTCCCAGTTCCATATCAAAACTATCTGCGAGAGAGTGGGCGGGATCTGTACTTAAAACCAACGTCTGATAGCCTAGTTCCGCACAGCGCAGTCCAGTTGCAGCAGCGACGGAAGTTTTGCCCACGCCGCCTTTACCAGTCATTAAAATTACACGCATAAATGCTTTTGTCCTGACTGAGAATTTTTTACATTTATTTACATTATCGACTGTTTAAGGAAAATAAATGTTGTTTCAATACGTCTAGGGATTATTATGAGTATTTACCCTAACTCATCCGTTGGGTTTTGCTGCAATAACTGGTCAAGCTTAGTTTCCAGTGCCGAGAGTTTTTTAAGAATTGTGGGGCGATCGCCATCAAGAGAAATCAGTAAATTGGTTATTCTCTCTTGTATATTCGTTAATTGTGCTACTGCACTCTGGATTTGGAGCATTCCTTCTCGGAGTTCTTGGCGTTCCTGACGTGCTTCCGCCATTTCATCTAACATAGCTTGGACTGTTTTAGCATTACTCTCAATTAGATGTTTGAGTTCTTTATCAGTCATTGCGATCGCGCTTTGAAGTTAAGTCTATTATTAACTCTAAAGTATTGAGGGATTTTGTTTCAATCCCCAGTAGGGCAGCACAGTTGTGCTACCCTGCATTATGGTTTAACGTGAGTTCGACGAACCTCTCCCTCGCAGCCTCCCTTTGGGTTTCCCAGAGGGAAGAGTAGCGAAAAATTCAGCTTTTGCTCCCCTCTCCGTGTCGGAGAGGGGTTGGGGGAGAGGTCAAATAATACTTGTCGAACTCACGTTGGTTTAATTATCTGAAAATTACGACAAGGGCTATTTACTGGCTCAACATGGCAAAAGCTTGCTCAACCAGCATCTTAGCTTTGTGCAAGTTCAACAGTTTTTCTTGTTTAAATCTATCTGGGTAAGTCATTTTTTTACCTTCGAGCGTTAGCCGAATCAATGCTATTTGCTCATCTGTAGGTGAACTCATCTCATCTATTGCTGCGCCAATATACTGAAAAGTCGTGAAAGTGGGAGCCTTTAACCCTCTTCCCTCTTGCATCTGATGTAGTGCTAATTGCGGGAATGCCATCAGAGAAGTGATGTAAGAAACTTTGTATCCTGGGTTTCCTGTCGGCTTGATACCGTAGCGTCGGCATAAGTCGCGTAACTCTCGGATGGTTTTGATTTCAAGTTCGGAACGCGTGAACATAAAATAGAAGTGTCCATTTTTGATAGTGGATATTGGTAGGTGTCAACTTTTCCAGGGTGAACACCTACCTTCAATACAATCTATTGTTATGCGCGCATATCGTTCAAGGTATATTTACGTTTCTATATAAATGCCTAATCCCAAAGGAACACCAGAAAATTTAAACCCTATTGAATCAAACAGAGAAGAAAAGTTAATAGCAAATCTCAGCTTTCGTGTTACCGAATCTATGAAAGAAGAGGTAAAAGCTAAAGATGACCCTCCAGAATTTTGCCGTCGTGCTATTCAAAAAGCACTAGATGAAGAAAAAGAGAAGTAGTGCTTAGAGACCATTTATAAAGTAGATCTTACTTACGGTGTGTTACGGCTTTAGCCTAAGAGGATGTCTGAAAAGTTTTTTGTATACACCGAACGCTTAGAGATCCTCTAACCCACTGCTATATAACTTGGTGATCCCTCTTCGAGATTCAGTATATTGTTTATCTTACTTTGCCAATTTATTAAATTTTTAAAATACTATATCTAATTTCTAGTAATATCTAGCAAATTTATCAATACAGTGATTTACAAATACTCGTAAAAATTATTAAATCACCGTAATAACAACAGTATCTAGTGAATCCGGATAACTCTCAGGACATTAATTATATTAATAGGTCAAGATATTTGTATAAGTTAAGTATTAAATCTCTCTATGTCTGTAATAGAGATGAAATATTTAATTTACTGAATCATGAGGCTTCATAAAAATTCTATCATAAATAATTTTAATTTAAAAAATGAAAAGTTTTCCATTGGTGTTATTTGCATTAATTTTAGGACTTGCAAGTTGTCAAAACATCGGTAAGTCAGTGAGCAAAGGTTTATTTAAAGGTCCAGGAGAAGCTATTGGCGAAACCGCAGGAAAAATTATTGGAGAATCTATTGTTAATTCACTCGCTCAAAAAAAAGTATCTTCTCATAGCTATCTGTTACAAATTGCCAGCGAAATCAATAAGGATTTGCCAATGATGGTAGATAAAGAAACTATGCTCATTAATGTTGGAGCGCAGAATGATGCTTTAATTTACAACTACACTCTAGTTAATTATACGTCAGCAGAAGTAGATGAATATCAATTTTTAACAACTATGGGTGAGAGATTAACGAATTCAGTATGTACTCATCCAGAAACAAAAGAATTATTAAATAATGGGATATCACTTCATTATTACTATAATGGAAATGACTCTATTTTTATTGGAAAAGTAATAATATCGCCTTCAGATTGTCGTTAAGAACAAAGATAACGATTGATATATATTTAAATATAAATCACTCTACAATTTCAATGTCAATTTTTTAAAGATAAAAATGCTGCTTCACTACATCTAGGCGTGAACAGTTCCAATAATCGATATGGGAGACAATCAAACCATCAGAGTTAAGACCTAATTCACTCCAACCAGGAATAGAAATGCGTGGCTTCCAGGGGAGAGGAGTATTCCAACTGAGTGTCCACTCGGTTTTTATTGTGTCTCCTAAACGTTGAATATTATGTAAGTCCATCTTGGGATTTAAAAACCAAGTTTGGATAAAATTAATCATTCCTTTGTAACGTTTAACACCCCGAAATTTATTCATTGGGTCTTGAAAATAAACCTCTGGCGCATAAATGCTGTAAGTTTGATTTACAGGGAATCTTTGATAGTCTTCTTTGAGGATTTCAATGATATCCATGATAGATAAATATATCTGTAAATTTGTTTAAATATGGAAACTTAAAAATTGAAATTAACCCTCATTCCATAAACGTTCTAACTGACGCCGCCAAGCACTTAAGACTTCTTCTCGTCCTTGTGAAGTTTGATTTATTTCACCCATCATTCCTTCGGCGTAAAAGCGTTCTAAGCTTTGCATGGTAGCTTGCAGAGATTGTCCTTGCTGTTTTGCTACCTGAATAATTTGCCGGATGCGGCTTTCAATTAATCGATTAAAGACACGATCTAATCGAGCTTGATGGAGAGATACAAGTCGGTTGATTGCATTGGACAAATCTGCACTCACTAAAGTACCACTGTTATGTTGAAAGACTCCCCAAATTACCCCTTCATACAAAGCGTAGCGTACTTCTTGAGTGTCATCGAAGTTGGCTTCTAGGAACTGTTCTAAAAATGGTTGGGCTTCTTGGATGGGCAGAATAGGCAGTAAAACTCGCAGCCAAGTATTATCTTCGGAAAGCAGCACCAATAGCCGAAAATTAGAAGTGTCTATTTGCCACTCGCCAGGAGCGATCGTAGCCACAGCCGATGTGTCAAATAATTCTGTTAGCGTACCCGCAATTTCTTCAGGTGTCATAACTTTTTATTTATATATATATAGCAATCCTAAATCATTGGTGAAAAATTAGATCCCCGACTTCTTGAAGAAGTCGGGAATCTGGACATCGCGCATTTTCACAACTCATTTAGGATTGCTATAGTCTCTAGATTAGCGCAGAGGTGCATTAACTTATTCACTAGAATGCTTGCTTGTCCATGAAAACACAGTGGGGGCGCACAGCTAGGTGTACGCCCCCACGAATGAATGTATTCCACTGAATTGAAATATCTGATTTAAATAAACGAATTGCTCAAAAACACAATACCGATCGCACACAAAGCAAAACCAGCAAGGCTGATTTTCCAGGGTAAAGTTCGGTGTATTTCGCCCATACCCATCCCAACCCCAATTTCTCTGGCACTTATGGCAACTGCAAACAGAGTCAAGGTAATACCTAGTATATAGGCAACTGCTGGTATCATTCCTGATCCAACAATAGATGCAGCATTAGTGTAACCCTGAAATAAACCAGTACTAATGCCTAGCAGCGCAAGCACTAGAAAATTTAGTTGATTTGGCATCATCAGCATAGTACCAAAAACGATGGTAGAGATAGCGATCGCTATTTCTGTACCTGGTAAATTTAGCTGGTATAGATGAATTACAATGCCCAAGATTGCTGCTAAGACAAAACATCCAGCGATCGCAGCGCCACGAACAAACACAGATGAGAGTAAGCCAATCGCAACAATACCAACTAAACAATTCAAGCTAATTACTGGATCTGCCAATCCCCAGAGAAAGCTTTCCCAGATGTTAGAGGTGGTATGTTCAAATGGTGTTCCACTCAATGAACTCAGTAAGCTAATTAAAATTAAAGCTGCGATCGCTCCAATATGGCGATGCATTAACTTTGAGGAATAAAATTCTCCCCAAGCACGCGATTCTGATAACTTAGTTTTGAACATCAATATATACCAAATGAGTTTTTTCGGTAATTTATACTACCCACAGACTCAAAAAAACTAACGTGGTAAATAATTATCGTTGGAATAAGGCAGGAGGCGGGGGGTAAAAAGGGTTTGAGCTTTGTTTACTTTTCTCCACACTGCTTGCTTTTTTGTGCGAAATTATACTAGTTTTCAAAAGAATGTAACACATAGATAAAACCCTTCCCTAAAGCTTTGGGGAGGGTGCGCGATCGCGCGGGTGGGGTATTTCTGTACCTCACGTTGGCGTAGCTTCTCGTAGAGAAGTTGAAATCTGCTGTATATAAGATGGTACTTCAACTCTTAATCTAAACTTCTAATAACTAAATGTAAAGCTTATGCTTGACCACTTCATACTTGTTAGCTTGGAGGCTAAATAGTTGGAATGGACATAATTAAACATAACTATATTTTTTTCATCTTATGTTCTAATGCCTTATATTTCATACCTTTCACCACATTGTGAGTAGTTGTTTTTATTTATAACTACTTACTTTACTTTGTATTTTTAACTGTATGACTTAAATTTTGTTATTAACTGGTTATTTACTTAATCTAAACTTTAAAAAAGTATTATTTTAAATTCTGAGAGTCTAGTGTTAACAGTAATTTATAAGTAGATAGATGAATAAAGATAATTTTTATAGATAAAATAAACACAAATATCATCAGGGCTATATATGCGTTTTTCCCAATTTGCAGCGATTATTGGTTGTACGACAGCAGCTTTTATATCAATTGCACCCATACAAGTAGAAGCTGCAACTTTTAAAGTGATCTCTGGAGTTACTAGCATTGATCGTGACCACGAGGATATTCTTAGTAGTATCGGGCTAAATTTGACAGGCACGAATCAAACTGTCGCGCCAATTCCTAGCAATTATTTAGTTGGCTTCAATATTGACTCAGCCACAAACTTTACGTTTAGTGATGAGGGTGGCTTTACTCCGCTCTCAGGTACAATCGAGCATACTGGTACTGTTACCTTCAATAAGGAAATTACTGTTGGTGACTTTTCAATTGGTTTTGTTCAGGGACGTACTGTCACAGGTGCTAGCGGATTTGTTTTAAGAGACACATTTTCTCTAAATACAATTTTGTTTGATTTAAATATTTCGGAACCTGTGGCATTTGATAACAAAAATTTAACCATCCCTGATGTTAAATTGTTAATTTCTCCAGAGTTTGCTAAGATATTAAACAACACTAATTTAACAGGTTTGTTTGCTGGAACTGCAAGAATTGATGCTCAAGTTGTGGCTGTACCCGAACCTGACAGTGTACTAGCAATTTTGGCAATGGGTGCAGTTCTTTTGGCAACTGGATTCTATACTCAAAAAATTAAATGCACTTGATATCCTGAAGCATAGCTAAATGCTTATTAACAGGTGCAAGTGTATTCGCAGCAATCAGCCCACTGGCAGCGACTGCTGGTAAACCAATACCGGGAAATGTTGAGTCTCCACAGCACATCAATCCTGGCAGAGGTGTACCAGGGCCAGGAAACATACTAGATCCAGCTTGAATTGCTGGGCCGTAGGAACCTTGATGACGGCGGAGATAACGTTCGTGGGTTAGAGGTGTACCAATAAGTGTAACTTCGCAACGAGAGCGAATATCTGGAATGACTCTCTGTAGCGCTTGCCACATTACTTCTGCACGCGATCGCTTTTGTTCGGCATATTCTTGGTTCCTTCTATCCATTCCCTGCCAGATAGCATAAGGCTCATTACCAGGAGTATACACATGAATCACATGTTTACCTGGTGGTGCTAGGGATGGGTCGAGAATTGAAGGGATTGATATCACAACAACATTCTGAGGTGCTGTTATGCCCAATTCCCAGTTATTAACTACGATGTAATGACAGCGCAAATCTGGCTGTAATCCTTGAGCATCAATGCCTAAATGTAGATGCATAAAACTATCACACTCAGGTGTTGCTTGTCGCTTGCTGCGGTACTGTTCGGGTATTGCCTTTTCTGGTAATAGCTTCAGTGTGTCCCAAACCGATGCATTAGAAATTACTGCCCGCCGCGCTCGAATTTCTTGGCGATCGCGCAGACGCACACCCACCGCACGATTTCCTTCTACAAGCACTTGCTCCACATGAGCGCCTAATATCAGCTTCCCTCCGTGGCGCTCCAATCCTTGTACAAGGCTGTCAACTAAAGCACCACTACCACCAATCGGATATTCAAGTACTGCATCTGATCGATACCAATCGGCAAACATAAATGCTACTTCTGCGGCACTAGTGCCATCTGCTGGCAGTCCAGAAAGCAGAAAACACAACAAATTCAGCCAATTTCGGGTAAACGAGTCTTTAACAACGCCATCCATAATCCGGCTGAAGGGGCCTGTTAACTTGATGACATCTGGTAGATTTTTTGCCAAAGATAGGACAAACGGGGCTACAGTTCTAGCTGCACCCAAATCAAAGCGTAATGCTGCTGGTGGTATGGAAATTGCTGCACTAGCGAATGGTTCCATAACGCGCTGGAGTTCTTGCCATTCGGCAACAGCATCATTACCACGCAATTTCATCAGCACTTCAGAAAATTGCTCGGCACCAACCGATGTGTCAAAATCACCTTCTGGCAGACAACAACCCCAAGTATCGTAGGTTACGCATGGTAATTCCGAACCAATGGCATCCAACACTTGTTTTAGGGGGTTGGTGGATGGGCTGTAAGATAGTCCAGAGTAAAGAGACGGGCCAGAGTCAAATTTGAAACCGTTGCGCTCAAAACTGTGGGCAGCACCACCAGGGATGGAGTGACTTTCGCAAACTACGACATCAAAGCCGTACCGTGCCAAAAGAGCAGCACAACTTAAACCGCCAATACCGCTACCAATGACAACTATATCTGTGTTTTGCATATTTTTATTCTATGTTTAAGTAAATGGGCAAGAATAAATTACAGCAGTTTGCTTTTTAAGTGAGGTATAAAAGGCAGGACTCACGCATCAGATTATAAAGAGTTTCTATCTCTTACTCTCTGACTCCTGCCTCATCTTGTAAAGAAACAGAGAAATTGTAGGCTGCAAAAATTTAACCTGCAAGTATTTTATTGAACCGCTCATCTGCTCGAATTAGATCAAAATCAGAATTAGTTTTTGCCAAATCTCGATGCTGATCCCCTCTTAGCTTAATTGCCTGTGTTAAACTTTCAATAGCTAAATCTAGATCATTTTTTAATGCATGACAACGGGCTTTATGACACCAAGCCCAATGAAAATCAGGCTGAAGTTCTAAGGATTTTTCATAAGAAGCGATCGCCTCATCAAATCGTTGCAATTTTCTAAGTGAATTACCGCAGCCAAACCAAGCTATATAACTATCTGACTGGATAGAAATTGCTTTTTGATAAGATAACAATGCTTTTGAGTAGCGCCCCAATCTTCTCAATGCCCAGCCGTGATTGATCCAAGTAATGAAAGAATTAGGTTCTCTCTCAATCGCTTTTTCATAGCAGGCTAAAGCATCCTCATATCGACATTCAAAAAATAAAGCATCTCCTTGTTTCAGGTAATCATTAGCAGTAAAAAATAAATGAGTATTTCCAGCCTTCAATATATCTAGTTGTGTTGTTAATTCTTGGATTTTTTGCTGAATTTCTGGGTGAACATAATCTTGTGTTAAGGAAGGTGAAGGTGTTAAACCAGAAAGCTGTTTAAGAATTTCCTCTTTTTGGTTTTGAGCATCTAAAAATAGATTATTTAATTGGGATAATTGCCCTAAAAAGTCAGACTTTAATATTTCTAACTCTTGTTTAAAATCTTCTGTTTGCTTTTTTACTTCTGCCGCGACTTCTTTTTCTAGTTGTGTTTTTACTTCTGTCTCTAATTGTTGCTTTGTTTCAGCTACTAATTCACTAACTACACTACGACGCAGCAGCCAAACACCAGCCGCAGCTAAGATTGGCAAAAAAGTCAATACAATTAGCAAAATGTTGAGTAAGGTTGTACTGTTACCAAAAGCACGGTCTACTTCAGATTGGACGCGATCGCGTATCTCTTTCTCTTGCTGTAGTTTTTTCAGTTCCTCTAGCTGTTGAGTTGAAATTGTCGAATTGGACTGAGGCTGCTTCTCTGAGTCAGTTGGCTTTGGTTGGGCGATAGCAACACTGGCAGAGAGTAAGACGAGTGACAACGCTAACCCCACCTGATTGTTGATTTTCATGAAACTTAATTACGTGTTAACACAGCATCTATAGTTACATACACAACTAGCTTACTCAATTCCATGTTTACACCACTTGAAAACTAAAGCTAAGACTTGCCCAATTATTTACATCCAAGATATATGAGTCGGCTGCTGTGCCATTCATTTCCGTTTTGAGATGCAAGTCTTGTAGCAAGGTTTGTGCAACGTCTAAGGGATTCAATAATGGGCTAATCGGACTTTGTTCAGTGGTGGAATATTTAGCAGTGTTCAAAGCGGCGAGAGTTCCGCTAAAGGGGGCGGTACTAAAAATCAGTTGTTGTTCGCACTCAGAAGTTGGCCCGGAAATTACCCATTCGGAAGCACCATTAGTTTGGGGTAAGGTGAGGGTTTCACCTGGGGCGATGACGACTTCTTTGAGGAGGAGCTTGGTGTCGGTAGTTTTTGGTTCTTGGGGAGTTTCCCAAGGGTAGAAGGCAACTGCTGTATGATTATTGTTTAATCCTAGCAAGATTAAATATACTGGGCGATCGCTCTGGTTTTCCACTCGATATTGCATTCGACTACCGATAGGCACTATGGGAGTGGGGATTGATGTTTTAATCGAAGTTTCAGTTTTGAAAGCTCGGACTGTTTCGCGTTGCATGATGACGCGAGGTGATGTATCAGTAATTATTTCTAAGGTTGCCTTGAGAGCCAAGCGGGAAGAACCTTGATTTTCTGTGAGTCGCCATAACTTGGCTGCTAGCAATGTTGACAATTTTGGCGCTAACCTTTGCACTGCTAATTTTACTGCTTCTCCTACTTCTCCCGTGGTATTGGGAATTAACTCACTACCAAGAGAAAATAGACCATAACGACTAGGAATTTCTTGGAGTTTACCAAATACATAATCAGCAGGTTTTTCTCCTACTACTACGATGGAGATATGGGAAAATCCAGCGAAGGCACTTGTCGCATCTACTCGCTCAATTCTTTCCAATCCAGTATCCAAAGCTATTGTTAAATTAATATTTCGCGGTAAAACCCGGACTGCTTCTTGGATGAGTTGCCCAACTTGGAGGGGATTTGCACCTTCAATTTTGGAAATATAAGCTTTTGCCGTTAACCCAGTCCGCGATCGCAATACTAACTGTTCTGTTGTTGCTAGGGTGAATCGAGAATTAACTCCGTAGTATAGCAGCACTTGTGGCGGTAATCCTGCCAACCAAAGATGGACTGTTTTGCCGTCTTCTTCAATAGCTGTCACTGCGCCTTCTGCACCAATGATATCGCCTGGAAAAGCTAACGCAAAACCTAACCCTCCAGCCCCCTTTCCTTGTAGGGAAAGGGGAGAATTCAAAGCCTCTCTCCTCACAGGAGAGAGGTTTTCCAGATCCCTCTGACTACTTAATAACGCTGGCTGCTGGTTACTACCCAATTTAGATAGAGAATTTTCTACATGGGAGAGGGCGACTTGAATTGTGGTGGCTGGGGTGAATTCCCACAAATACTGTGTCAAAGCGTAGGTAAATAACCCAGCACTAAAACCAGAAAAGAGTCCTTCCCTCGCCGACTGCTTTGCTTCTGAGGTAGCTGCTAAAACAATTGGAGTACTAGGTAACTTCTGAGTTTTAAGTTGTTGGAGAAAGTCGAGTTCTTCTGTTGCTAGCTTTGCTGCTGACTCTTGAAGGGCGCGAGTTTTTAATCCTAAAACTGGACTTGATGCATAATAGCTAGTATCTAATACTGCTGTTACTTGGTTTGTGGGGAGCGATCGCAATAATAGCAGTAGAGTTTCTTCTAATATATAGTTGACTATTTTCTCATCTTGTGTAATCTGAGTAAAATTAGCTGTCACCAGAACATTTTGCATTTTCTCTGGCGATGTTTCCAATTTTACACGACTGCCATAACCACTAAAGTGGAAGACAACTAGATCACCGGGTTTAGCTTGCTTACCCAAGTGATCCAAAAAAGCCGCCTCAATGAATTCCCTGCTGGCTTGTTCCTCAGTTAAGGTTAAAATATCTGACCCTTGGAAACCAAAGCGATGAATCAAAAGCTCTCTTTGTAATTCCACATCCGTCAGGCAACCACTGAGGGCTGGAATTTTCGGGTATTGGTTAATACCTATTAGCAATGCCAATTTACGCGGACTGGGTTGTGCCAAAGCCTGATAATAGCGATTTCCCAAAGACAACCACTCAGCTTCAGTTACCCCCAATACCGCGAGTATTGAGCCAATTCTCTGCAAAAACGTGCGCCGTTCCATAGTTAGCTATCAGCCCTCAGCTATCAGTAAGCAGCTTACAGGGCTGAACTCTGTATTGTAAAGTTACACAAGTGTGGGGAGTGTGGGAAGCAGGGGAGCAGGGGAGCAGGGGAGTAAGGGAGAAGTTGTACTAAGTCTTTCCCTTGTGCCTCTTGTGCCCAATGCCCTAAGCTGGTACTTCTATCCGCATTGCCCGCGCTAACTCTGCTGCTACCTCTGGACGAGAAAATTCTGGTGGAGGTAATTCACCGCGCCGCAGCATTTCTCGGACTTTTGTCCCTGAAAGGTGAATGCGTTCTTCTGGCCTGCTGGGACTGGTTTTAGATGTTGCCATCTGTTTAGTGCGCGTGCAGTAGAAAGCGTGTTCAAATTTCATTGGCACAATGCCTAATTCACTTGGCGCAAATTCATCAAAGATATACTGAGCATCGTAAGTGCCATAATAGTCACCGACACCAGCATGATCTCGTCCGACGATAAAGTGAGTACAGCCGTAGTTTTTGCGGACTAAAGCATGGAAGATGGCCTCACGAGGGCCTGCGTAGCGCATTGCGGCTGGATTTATTGCCAAAGTTACCCGGTCTAAGGGGTAATAGTGTTCCAGCAAAATTTCATAGCAGCGCATCCGCACATCAGCAGCGATATCATCTTCTTTTGTCGCCCCGACTAAAGGGTGCAAGAATAGACCATCAACGATTTCTAAAGCGCATTTTTGAATATATTCATGGGCGCGGTGGATGGGGTTGCGAGTTTGAAAGCCGACAATGGTTTTCCAACCCTTGTCTTTAAATAGTTGCCGTGAGGCAGCTGGATCAATTTGATAAGTGGGAAACTGGGGATGAGGTTCGCGTTGCAACAACCAAATATCACCCGCCAGATGTACAGTACCTTGGTTATAGAGTACCTGCACGCCCGGATGTTTGACATCATCAGTGCGGTAGACTTTTATTGCTTCGCGGGTTTTGTCGTAGTGATATTTTTGGCTGAGTTGCAAAACTCCGATAAATTCGCCTCTGGAGTTATCCAGACGGATTAAGCCGCCTTCTTGCAACGGGGAAGCTACTTCTTCGCTTACCGATAGTGTAATCGGGATTGACCACACAAGACCGTTAGCTAATCGCATTTCTGTTACAGTGCGATCGTAGTCTTCTTGGTTCATAAAACCCGTGAGTGGACTAAAAGCACCGATCGCAATCATTTCTAGATCGGAAACGGCGCGATCGTCTAGTTGCACTCGCGGCAAAAAGTCAGCTTTTGAGAGAAACTCTGCTCTTTGTTCTGGTGTGGCGATACGGTTAACCAACTGTCCACCGTGCGGGGCTATGGCATCTGGATTGTGACTCAACGTAATCCCCTCTTTGTATTAACTGTTATTGTTTCAGATTATGTACTAACTTATCAAATGCTGGTACGTAGAGGAAAAGACTTTAGGGAATGGAAGAAAATTTTGTAACTAGCCTCTAAACAATCTGATTAGGTTAGGCTAAAGCTAATTCAGGCTCAATCAGAATAGTTCCTTTATAAGGAAAATGCTTATGACTGCTGTATCCCCCGTTGTTAAACCTGTTAGCAAAATGCGGCTAGCGCCTGGTAGTACAGTGTCTATTCAAGATGTAAGCTGGAAGGAATTTGAGTCTATTTTGCAAGAACTGGGGGAAAAGCGATCGCTACGAGTTGCTTACAGCAAGTCTACGTTAGAAATTATGGTTCCTCTACCCGAACACGAAAAATCAAAGGACTTAATTTCGGATATTGTCAAAATCTTGCTGAAGATCGCCGGAAAAAGTTATGAACCCTTCGGTTCAACCACTTTCAAGCGGGAAAATATAGCGGGGGTAGAACCAGATGCTTGTTTCTACATTCAGAACTACCAAAGAATGATCGGTCGTCGCAAACTGGAACCAAACGATCCGCCTCCTGATTTGGCAATTGAAACAGATGTGACATCAAAAACAACTCTTGATGCTTACGAAGCGATCGCAGTTCCAGAACTATGGATTTACGATAGTAAAAAGCTGTCGAGATATCTGCCTCAAATAACATGGCCAGAAAAATTTTACCATAATAGCATACAACAACCTGATATCACTTTCCCAGATGGTTATAGCATTTAGAAAGTATGAAAAGTATAAATATATTTCTCCCTGACGCGATGCGGACTTATATAGAAGAGAAAGTGGCAGATGGTGGTTACAACAGCGTCAGTGAATATTTCCGTGAGTTAGTGCGCCAAGACCAAAAGCGTCAAGCTGCTGAACGTTTGTCAGCAGTGCTTTTAGAAGGTCTAAATTCTGGGAATGCAACTGAGATGAATCCTGACGATTGGGAAGACATCCGCCAAGCTGTGCGGGAAAGAATCGCCAAGCATAAAGGGTCAAACCAAGGTTAATCAGTAATGATTTTAGTCACTCTGAAACTGCAAATATTCCAAAAGTAGTAAACGCAGGTAATCTAACGTTCTAATATAACTCTTTATCTGTTCATAATTGCCATTACTACCAAAATAAAAACTGGCAATCTGAGGTATATTTAAAACTCGCATAGCTTGTAATTGCTCAATTGCCTCGGCTTGATTGACAATTTGACCTGTGCTTTGAATTTGACTAGCATAACCTCTAAGATTTACTGTTAAAAGTTCAAGTTCTTCTAAAAGTGAAAAATCTTCATCTTCTGGTGGAAACTGAATAGAAATTTCTTGTCGTTCACCGCGTGTATTTTGATAAGTATTAGTCAACTGTGCTAACAATTGAATAATATTTTTCTTAATCAATTCTTGCTGATTTAAAATTGCTTTAGTCATCATTGACTCCATAAGTAACTATCTTTTCAGTACCATATTGGTCAGGTCTGACAATCAGATATTCATTACCTTTACGGTATACAGCTGAACTATCTCCACGATATCCAGTTTTCGGAACTCGAATCGCTCCTTTTTTATTAAAGTTATGAGCTTTGCGTAGATACTTTAATCGGTCGATTCCTTTTCTATTAGCATGGTCTAAAATACTCTGTGCAACACTCGTATAGGTAGCAGCATCCCACTCACTGATGTATTGTCGAATCTCTGCCGCTTCTGTAGAAGTATAACCTTCTAATAGCTGTATCAAAAACTGATCGGAGATAGGTTCTTCCGGCATATATCCCATTTAAAAATAAAAATACCCCTCCTTACAAGCGAGGAAGGGTAGTTTTGCTTTATCCCAAAACAGAGTAAGAGTTATTTTTAACTAAACTGTTCAATTATCCCGCCACCTAAGACTTTTTCCCCGTCGTACCATACTGCCGCTTGTCCGGGGGTGATGCTGATTTGGGGTTCATCAAACACCAAACGCACACGGGAGTTTTCTAACGGAATCACCGTCACTGGTGTAGCCGTTGAACGATAGCGAATTTGCACTTCGGCATGAATTGGGGTGGATGGTTCCGCAATGGAAACCCAGTTTACCCGATTTACTGTGCATTCTGGCTGAGTTACCTTGGTGCGATCGCCTACTACTACTTTATTATTTTCCGCATCTAATTCAATCACATACAACGGTTCGGCAGCAGCAATCCCCAAACCTTTGCGCTGGCCGATTGTGTAGTGATGGACACCATCATGCTGTCCCAAAACTTTGCCTGTGACATCGACAATATCGCCTGTTTTGGGGGCTAAATATTTATCCAAAAATGCCCGCATGGAACCGTTACTTTCCACTAAGCATAAATCTTGACTTTCTGGCTTGTCAGCAGTTTTCAGACCGTATTCACTTGCAATCCGACGCGTATCAGTTTTTTCTAGTTCGCCCAGAGGGAATATCGTTGCTCTTAGTAAATCTTGAGACAAATCATAGAGAAAGTATGACTGGTCTTTGTTACGGTCAACAGCTCTTAATAATTGGTAACGTCCAGTTGCTTCGTCATAGCTAATGCGGGCATAATGACCAGTGGCAATGCGATCGCACCCCAATTCTTCACGAGCATATTGCACCATTGGCCCAAATTTCACCGTTTTATTGCACTGTGAGCAAGGCAATGGTGTAATCCCAGCACTGTAACCAGTTACCAAGTAATCGACAATATGCGTCTGAAATAGATCCCGAATATCTACAACCTGATGAGGAACGCCCAGTTGTTCGCAGAGTTCAGCCGCGTCGATCATACCTTCAGAGCAACATTGACCTTTGCCTTTCATTAGCCAAAGAGTCAAACCAATCACTTCATAGCCCTGATGGTGGAGGATAGCGGCGGCGGTGGAACTGTCAACGCCACCAGAAAGACCAACGACGACTTTTTTCATACATTACACGACACGATATGCGTGGTTGTCCAATTGTAGCACATACTCTTCAAAGCCTTGCTACCAAAGCACTTCAGTTTTAAAGTCACAGATGAGCGTAGACATTGCTGTTCACTCCTCCATCACCCAATACAGTTAAGTTAAGCAAATTTATCTGTTAAGGCAGGCAGGGGGAGCAGGGGAGGCTTCGGGAGCAGGGGGAGAGAAAAAAGCTTAACTGAACTGTATTGCTCCATCACCCTGCTTAAGAGAAGGCAGTTCCAGAGAGAGAAAAGAATTATGAATAAAACTTTACTTCTGGGTATAAAATCCAGTTTAAAAAGAAGATACTGATAGGAGATCCACTACCTGAAACCAGCGTATTTTTTTGTAAAAATTAATATAATGCTCTTACTATGAGCATCTACCAATCTCTCAAAAAATCCTATACAGAAGATCGGCGGCGTGAGAATGACTGGCGGTTGTTTTTGCGTCTAGTGCCTTATGCCCGTCGTAGCGGCCGGTTATTGGCGCTGTCAATGTGCCTACTCATACCGATCGCCCTAGCTAATGCCATACAACCGTTCTTAATCGGCCAAGTAATCTCTCTGCTTCGTAATGAACCAAGCGCTTACGAATTTTTTCGGAATCGTCCCTTATCGCAAGGGCTAAATATCCTAGAGGGATTACTGATAATTGCGATCGCAATCGGATTGATGTTTACAGGCATCCAAGGTTATATAGTCCAAAAGCTAGGGCAACAAATTACCGCAGCCATTCGCCAAGATTTATTCCAGCATGTGACATCTCTGGCAGTACGCTTTTTTGATCGCACGGCTGTAGGTAAATTAATTACCAGAATCACCAGCGATGTGGAAGTCTTAGGCGATGTCTTCTCGACTGGGGCAATTGGCATTGTATCGAATTTGTTTTTAATGCTGGTGACTTTTGGCTTAATGTTTTCTATCCAGTGGCAATTGGCTTGCTTGCTGCTAGTGGTACTTTTACCAATTAGCTGGCTAATTGTTTACATCCAGAAACAGTACCGCAAAGCCAATTACAAAGGACGAGAAGAACTTTCTATATTGAATTCCCAGTTACAAGAGAATGTAGTTGGCATTAACGTTGTGCAGTTGTTCCGCCGAGAAAAATTTAATGCCGAATTGTTTCGTGCTACGAACAGCCGCTACACTCAGCAAATGGATAAAACCATCTTCTATGATTCATTTGTTTCCGCAACCTTAGAATGGACTGGACTGATTGCGATCGCAGGTGTTTTGGGTGTAGGTGGATGGTTGCTATTGGGAAAAAGCTTGACTTTTGGAACATTATCGACATTCATCTTATATGCCCAACGATTATTCGACCCTTTACGGGATTTTGCCGAAAAATTTACGGTAATTCAAGCTGGTTTTACAGCCATTGAACGCGTAGGCGATATATTAGATGAACCGATAGAAATCCGCGATCAGGCCAATGTCCGTTTTTCAATATTTGATGCGAAATTTGGCTACATAGACGAGATAGTTGCCAATCTAGAATCCCCAGACATCACTTCCCCGCCAGAACTGGGAGAAATTCGTTTCGATCACGTCTGGTTTGCTTACAAAAATGATGATTATGTAATTAAAGACTTAGATTTCACCATTCATCCCGGTGAAAAAGTGGCATTAGTTGGCCCCACAGGTGCGGGTAAAACTTCGATTATCCGTCTTTTGTGCCGCCTCTACGAACCTACCCAAGGACGCATTCTCATAGATGGCGTAGATATTCGGGAAGTACCACAAGCAGAACTGCGGCGCTACATGGCAGTAATTTTACAAGAAGGCTTTTTGTTTGCTGGCGATGTTAAAAGCAACATTTCTTTAGGAGATGGCTATACTATTGAACAGATTCAAAAAGCAGCAGAAGAAACCAACATTGCCCAGTTTATAGAAGAACTACCCCAAGGGTATGATACTCAACTTCGAGAACGGGGCACAAATATTTCTAGTGGTCAAAAGCAACTTTTAGCCTTTGCGCGGGCTGCCATTCGCAATCCCCAAATTTTGGTACTAGATGAAGCTACCGCTAGTTTAGATGTTGGCACAGAAGCTTTAGTTCAAGAGGCATTAAACCAGCTTTTACTGAGACGTACCGCCATTATTATCGCTCACCGCCTGTCGACGATTCGCAATGTAGACCGGATTTTTGTACTCAAACGTGGCGAATTAGTCGAACAAGGAAGTCACGACCAACTACTGCAACAGGAAGGGCTTTATGCCACTTTACATAACTTGCAGATGTTGGGAAGTTAAGATATTTTCCGAACAATCCCAAGTTTGAGATCAGATGCTCAATTTATGAGAAGACTCAGAAATCTTGTTATTAAAAAAACCTACTGTTGATTAACAGTAAGATAAATTTGTTAATTGTGTCGTTGTGTCTCATAAAGAAGGCGGTTCGTTTCCTTGTCTATATTTTTACCGAATCAAATAGAAGTGCGATCGCATAAATCACACAAACACTTATTAAGGAAACAGTAGTTAATTATACTTTCATACATAATACTAATAAAAGAGCGTTAATCAGCAACGCCTGAATTGTGATTATCGAGTTTTTTCAAATGACTGAACCTACCGTTTCTTTTCTTAATAGTCACTAAAGCAGCTATACTTAGTATGCCTAACATTAAGGAAGACTCAGGGATAGACGTTATAGAAAAAGAAGTGAGGGGATAACCTGTGTAGTAACCTTGATCGCCTATTTCTATGTAGTCATAAGTGTGAAACACATTATATGACACTCCTTCTACAGTGTAAGCAAATCCAAATTCATCCAATGCAGGATTTTCAGCCAATAAGAGATTGTCATTATCAAGAAATGATCCTGGAGATAACAAAGACTCTATTGAGTTGCCATTTCTTGTGCCAGTAATATCTATAATCTTGTAACTATTTGTAGCTGAATCGTAAGGGCCAGTTATTAATTTTCCGTTAGCTGTAACAATGTCATTTGGGTCAAGTACACTTCTACCAAAGTAAGAAAAATTAAACATGGCGGCCGAAACAGGAGCCATCATAGTTGTTAAAAGGCAGACTGTACCAGTGATAGTAACTGCAAGCTTTTTGTCAAAATTCATTCCATCTTTCCTTTTATTTCAAACCACTATTAACAAGGATTTTCATGACTACTTATTTGTGTAACTAATAGTTGCTGGTAAGGGCTACGCCACCACGTCAAAAGGAAGCATCATGTCGTTATCCTCGTGATTAAGCATGTGGCAGTGCCATACGAAGCGTCCAGTGAATGAATTGCCAAAAGGTAAGTTTGCTGTGGCTTTAGCACCGAAGGGAACTATCAGACGAACAACCTCAAACGGATTGACTACCACAGTATCCTTCCAACCAGCTTCGTTTGCTGCTGGCGGTTTTGCTAAACCTTTTAAATAGGGGGTGGGGTCGGGTGGTGGATAACCGAACGGCACCATATCCCCACCAGGCGCGTTGTGCATCAGTACTTTACGAGGCCCACTAGCTCTGTATGCTGCGGAGTATGCAGCATCATTGATTGATTGACGGTTGAGGATTTGAAATGGTACTAGATGCAGGTGCATTGTGTGGGCAAATGGCTGTAGATTGATGAAGTTCCACTGCTCTACTGTGTCTACTTGTGGCCGCTCCCTCAATTCTGGGTGGTTGGCTACTTCATGCCAGTAAACCGCGTTGAGCATCATCGCTAACACCTCAAATCTAGGGTTCAAAATATCTGTTAGAACCAGATTGCGCTCTTTGACTGGTTTGGTAGCAATCTTTGTTATTAGTGGATTGTTTACTCGCAGCCGTCTGGGAATAGCTTTAGGAACGGCAGCCCCCTGATTCACCGTAAACTGCATAATTTCTGGCATTTTAAAGTAACCCTGGTCAATGACCGTAGCCAAACCCTTGGGATAAGGTGCAGCAGCGTCATTTTGCAATACAATCTTATCTCCTGGCAGATTTTTAGAAAAATCGATTAGCACATCAGCTCGTTCACCAGGCCCCAGCAAGAGCTTAGACAAATATACTGGAGCGTTCAGGAATCCTCCGTCACTGCCAATTTGAATTAGTTGCTGATTTGACGACAAACTAAGTCTGAAAAATCGCGAGTTTGAGGCGTTGACGATACGGAAGCGGTACAAAGTTCGGTCAACATTGAGGTTTGGCCAAGCCTTGCCGTTGACGACAGCAACATCACCGTAAAACTCATGTTGCCATTTGACTGGGAAGGACATCGAACCATCAGAATTGAAGGAATGATCTTGCAGCACTAACGGCACTTCATAGGGCGCTCCGGCTGGGATACCAAGCGGGCCATTGCCACCGATGGGATCGTCGTCATCCCTAATCAGGTACATCCCAGCCAGCCCGACTTGGAGGTTCAAGGCGGTCATACCAAGGGAATGGTCATGATACCAGAGTGTCCCTGCTTCTTGATTGTTGTTGTAGTTGTAGACGTTGCTCTGTCCGGGCAGGTACGTGTCTTCTGGATAACCGTCACTCTCAGGTTCGGTATTGCTGCCGTGTAAATGTATAACTGTCCGTGGGTTAATTATGTCCGACGGATTGACACCATGTAAGCCTGTATCGACTGAACCAGCTAATGGATGAGTACCGAGTTTGTTGAACGCCCGAATGCTAACGGGTGTTCCCCTTGTTACCTCGAAAGTAGGGCCAAGATAAGGCAATCCGCCGTAACCCCAGGTAGGAAAAGACCCTAAGCTGCTGTGAAAGGAGTGTATACCTGGGGCAATATCTAAGGTATTAGGCGGTGAAATAGAGTATGAAATGGGCAGAGATTCGGTAAATTTTGAAAGTGAGGGCGAGGCTGCATAGGTTCTCTTTGCTTTAAGTATTTCGGGGAGCAGGATTCCTACTCCTACACCTGCGCTCATCATGAGAAATTGCTTTCTAGTTAACATTATTGATTATTTTGTAAAAATTAGCGTTGAGTCTAGAAAAATCTGAACTTACGTAAGAAATCTTTAAAACTCTTATTTTTTTTTGGCGTTGCATAATTGCGGGATGATTTTGCAAGTTATAAAATCTCCCCCCCTGCTCCCGAAGCACCCCCTGCCTCCCCTGCCTGCCTAAATTCATCCCTCTGTTCTGCAACACCTTTTTTCTTTGCGCTCTATACCTTCAGATTCAATAATTCTCCCAACAGAAGGAATCTCGGCTCATAGTGTTATGTGTTGATTAGCGATGGCTACGCCCGCCGTTGGCGTTCGCGAAGCGTCTCGTAGAGAAAGCGGCATCGCACTTTGCTTACTAACAAAAGATGATTGTTTTTGTCCGACATCTTTAGCTGCTAATAGTGTACTCAAGGTGTCAATCACATAAGTACTTTCCTCTACAGCAGAGTTCATTTCTTCTCCCAAAAAGCTATGGGCTGCTTTAAACTCCCGAATCAGGGTATCTCGATCATTCTGAATAATTAATTGCGCCAAGCGATTATAAGTGCCCGCAAGTCGCTTAATAGCTTCACGACGCTCTGGTGTAGCAAGCATAATATCTACTACCAGAGGTGCAGACTGAGAGAATAAGCGGCTAATTATGTCAATTTCCAGACGGAAAATAGGACTAGAAAAATCTAAGCTCCGACGGATGTCAATCTCTTCATCTACCAGACAAACACCAAGACTAAAGGTTTTAAAGTTACGGATTGCTTGAACAGCAATCATCATTTGGTCGTGTTCTTCTGGTGTAGACATAATTAGTTTACCACCATCATTTTCAATCAAATCTAGAAGCCATTGAAACGCATGGTCTTCACGACCAGAACAGACTACAACTTTTTGAGATAAGAACGATTTGATGCCTGGCCCAAACATCGGATGCAAGCCCATTACAGGGCCACTATGCTGCTCAAGCATAGTCTGTAATATTGGAGTCTTGATACTAGCAATATCAGCTAAAGCAGTAGTTGGAGAAAGGTATTTAGCAAGTTTATGGATCACCTCTGTTGTATATTCAATAGGAACACAAACTAAAACTAAATCTGCTTTTTCTAGTAGCGATTCTGCTTGTTCCCAGTCCCCCTGGTCGAGAATACTGACGTAGTGACCTGCGGCTGATAACTTCTGCTGGAAGAAGTGTCCCATCATCCCTCGTCCGCCAACTAGAGTAACCTTTCGTGGCTTGGTCTTAACTGGAAGCGAAAATGCACTAGCAACAGCAGCAGTACAACCTATAACCAGGTTTTTCCACATCGACTCTGGAACACCAGCCTGCACCAATGAAAATGCAAAATTAGCAATTTGTTCCTCTAAAGAAATGGATTGTGATTCAGCCAAAACGGCAATTCTTTTACCTAGTAAATCAATGAGTTGTTGGTCAATTTTCTTCAGCTTTTCTGGAAGCATAATACCTCTCAAATGTATTATTGATTTAGCTCTCGCCTCAAGGAGCGATGTCAATACGCTTGGGTTAAGCAAATTTATCTGTTAAGGCAGGCTGTTCTTGAGCAGGGGAGGCTTCGGGAGCAGGGGGAGAGAAAAAAGCTTAACTGAACTGTATTGGGAGTGATGTCTGCGATGGGTTACGCCTACGCCTAACTAAATATCGCTAAATCTGGGCGTAACTGTGCAGCACCGCGCAAATAGATCGGGCGTAATGCATTCTGAGGCAAAGGGGTATTGAAATGAATTAGTACCCGAATACAGTATTTCAGGCTACTGTTTACCTGCATTTGCTGTACGTCCAACAGAGGAACTTGATCCCACCCCGGACGACGACGCGCCACCGACGCTGGAAATATGGCATCTAAGTCAGGAGTGGCAGAAAAAGTGACACTAACGATTTCGGCAGGATCTAACGGATTGTTTACTTCTAAGGCATTCAATAACTCATCTACAGCTTCAGCGATCGCTTGTGCACAGTTATGACTAACTGTAGTTGCACCCCGGAGTCCCCGCACCCGCCATTCTCCGAATGTCGCTGATACATTATTTTGTTGGTATGTATGTGTAAGGAATGTAACCTGATCCATATCGATTTGATCCTTAAGTACTTAATTTTTTTCTTAATACAAAGCTTTAGCTACAAAATCACCTATAGGAATCCGGTTTGATTACTGAAATCACTTGGCTTAGTAGGCAATAGGCAATAGGCAAGAGGCAAGAGGCAAGAGGCAAGAGGCAAGAGGCAAGAGGATTTCAGAAGATTAAGGTGTACCGAATTTTTTTCAAAATCAAATATGAGTTCTATAGTGTTTCAACCTAAGAGAATTGAAGCTTTTTTCGAGATGTTAGTCTCACTCTCAGAAACATTAAAGGTAGATAACTAGTAAGAATGATGAAGGTACTGTAGCGAAACAAGTCATTGTAAGCTAAAGCTATTGCTTGCTGTTGCACTAAGTCTAATTGTTTGATAACGTGGGCGAGATTAGTAGAATGAAATGTTTCTAAACGCCCAAGCATAACAGTTAGCCCAGCAATGCCAATACTACCTCCTAACTGGTTAATCAGGTTGTAGAGACCGGAAGCATAAGTTCTTTTAGCTTTGCTAACATAGCCTATAGTTGTTAAAGACAAAGGTACAAATAATAATCCTAAACCAATTCCTCGCCAAATCTGCGGCCAAAATATATTCCAGTAATCTGATTGCAGATTTAGATAACTTAATTGCCAAGTACCAACAGCAGAAAAAGTAATTCCTAGCGCCAAAATAATACGAGCATCTATGCGGCCTGTCAACACACCTGTTAAAGGCATAATCAAAGCAGTTGCTACTGGCCCTGGCATTAGTAGTATTCCTATTTTCAATGAGTCGTAATTCAGAACTTGACTCATAAATATCGGGGTGATAAATATTACACCAAAAAGGCTAAAACCAGCTAAAAATGTAATGATGTTACCTGCGGCAAAAGTTCTATTTCTAAATAATGATAAATCAATAATGGGAGAGCGAGTCACCAATTCCCACCAAACCAGATATGCGATCGCACTAACCCCAGCTATCAATAGAACAGTAATTAACCTAGACTCAAACCAATTCAATCTTTGCCCATTTTCTAGAGCGTATTGCAAGCTAGATAAACCAATTACTAAGGCTATCAAACCTAACCAATCAAATTTACCCTGTGGTTTCTTTAAGTAAGGTGAATCGTGAATAAATAGAAATACCATTACCGCAGCAATCAATCCAATTGGAACATTAATCAGAAAGATTGAACGCCAGCTAAGTGTATCTGTTAAATAGCCTCCTAGTACAGGGCCAAAAGCAGGAGCCACAAGCATCCCCAGACCAAAAATACTCATTGCTTTGCCATGTTCTTCTCTAGGGAAGGTATCTAACAAAATAGCCTGAGCCGTTGGAAAAAGAATGCCTCCACCTAATCCTTGAAGAATACGAAAGAACACAAGCGCTGACAAATTCCAGGATAGTCCACATAACAATGAGGAAGCTGTAAATAATATGATTGCCCCGGCATAAAACTTTTTACGACCCCATAAGGCACTCAGATAGCCAGTTAAAGGCATTACAATTACATTACTAATAATATAGAATGTTACGACGGAACTAATTTCATCAATTGAGCCACCTAAATTGCCTTGAATTTGAGGAATTGCAATATTAACTATACTAGTGTCAATAATAGCAATTATCGTACCTATCATCAGGGTTGTTACAATCAGCCATTTATTTGTCGGAGGTGGTGTAATAGCAGATTGCTCTTTTTGAGAGCTAAGAGTGTATTTCGGTTTCATGGTTTTAAAATTTTACTTTGCAGCAAAAAGTCTCAGAGATTGTGGCTAAAAATAGTTAGTCTACAACTCAATTTCAGAAAGTGATATTGTTGTTTGATATCTTTAAATACCAATAGCTAGAGCGGATTTTTGAGGATGCGATCGCCTAGTGTGGTCTTTATGCGATATATACCAAATATATGTTTTTATAAAACATATATATACCATTTAAATTCAAGGATTAAAAACTAGAAAAGTATCAGTAACCCTCTTTTATCACTTTCTGTGAAATTAATACTTGTTCGATGATTTCAGATTTGACCAAAGGTGATAAAAGAGGGGTAAAATAGATATGGTTAAAAGTTAACCAAACTAGCATCTTTTCTATATCCCTGTATCAAGTAGTTCTCCTTGGCGCTGACGACGACGGAAGATAAACCAAGCACCAACTCCCAATAATGCAGACACTGATGCAGGTTCAGGAACCTTTTCGATTTTTGTTTTAACAGTTCCTTGAAATGTGTAGTCTCCCGTCGTATTAGGGAAATCCCAGTATGGGTAAACTCTGAGTCTAGCAGTGTCAGGTACGCTCGTTCGGATGGCAACAGAATCTGAAAAGGTTCCCTCTGGGTAACTAAAGCGAATTGACAAACCGTATTGCTCGCCACGAGCAGCCGGAGGAACGTAAAGAATAAAGTCATCAACAGTATCGTCGTAGCCTAAATTACCTACACGTCCAAGATAAACAATATTTCTGGCTTCATTATGTATATCTTGTTGCGATCCTTTTGTTCCCTCGGCGACAATACCCCCTGCATTAATAGAATATTGTTCCACCGAGCCATCATATTCAGCAAGAGGAAAGTCAGGCCCGAGAGGTTCTATTTTAGTAGCTGAGTCATCATAAATAAAGTAACCATTGGCTTCCTCACTCTCGAAGGTAAATTTAAAAAGAGCAGCTTGGGCTGGATTTGTGTCAATTGCTCCTAAAACTAAAAATGTTGCAGCGCTGATAGCAGATATCAAGAACTTATTTAACAAAGCCATTTTAGTTATCTCGCAATATAGATATACTTGAATGCTGGGAAGTTGACCGTTTAGCAGGCGATCGCGTTATGGATGAGAATACCATGTGTATGTGTATTCTTTGTATTATGAGAGAAATGATAATACAAACATTATGTAAAACCTCAAATTGATATGAAACTCCTATTTAGTTTGGTGAAAATTTGAGTACACATTTATTCATTCCTTCCTTGTTCAAATTTCTCTCTAAAAATTAAATTCCATAGATAAGAGGTTAGAGGTTAGAGATTAAAGGTTAGAGGCTGTAAGTTGAGTTTCGCAACAGCGAAACTCAACAAAATCTTGAGAATGTTGGGTTTGGTTCCTTAACATCTTTAGATTTAACTAAATTGACTGCTATAGGACTCATCTTTGATTTTTGAAAAAGCTCCATACAAGTCAAAAAACTTTCTTTCCAATTCCCAATTCTCAATTCCCAATTCCTCAAAATCAAAACACCTTCCTGAGAACTTCTGAATTCTCAAAAATTCTTAGTGACGAATCAAAATTTTCTCCTCTTGTTGAGAAAAGCTAACTGATGGAGCAGGAGCAGGGCCTAGTGCGACATCGCCCCAGCGCATTACACAACCACCAGCATTAGATGACGAACCCATTGTGTAGACAAGAACTAGGTCATTTTCACGAATTTTACCTGCATGGGCGGCGTGGTAGAGATTCGCAATGGGAAAGGTTGGCCCAATGTTGGCATATAAAGGATTGATGTTGATTGTACGCTCTGGCTCAATATCTAGAGCGCGGATGCAAACTCGTGAATACCAAGCACTGGGTGTATTAAAGACAAAAAAGTTGATTTGATCTAAGGTGAGTCCAGCATCAGCGATCGCACCGTGGCAACATAGACGAATAAACTTCACTGTCGTCTCGTTAAACATCTTGCTTGCACCTTTGCCGCCTCGGATGAACATTTTGACGTTACCATGCTCATCGGTAGTAAATTCATTATAGAAAGCACCACAGGTAGCAGAGGTATTGGCAATTTTGGTACCAAGAATACCTTGATTTGGTTTCAGTTTACCAACAACAAAGGCTCCAGCACCGTCGCCCGATAAAAACGCTAGAGTATCATTTTCGTCGGTATAGCGCGAGTACGTAGTGGAGATGACCACTAACACATTGCGATACTGTCCTGTTTGCACCAGAGAACAGGCTGTCTGAAGCGAAACTAATCCTGAAGTACAAGTTGATTCTATATTCCACGCCGCACCCTGTAGTCCCAGTTTACCTGCGAGAAAAGCAGCATTACCAGGTGTGATTTGCTCTGGAAACAGTGAAGTAACGAGCATAAGATCGATGTCTTCAGGAGATAGCTTTGCGGCTTCGAGAGCATCGATCGCGGCGCGATATTCTAGTGAGAGCGAAGTCTCATCAGGAGCTAACACCCTTCGCTCGACAGTACCACGGAAGGGGTCTGACATATATGGTGCTACCTCTTGTGACCAGATATCGTCGTCACTATCGATTGTGGCTTTATCGGGTATAAACAGTTTCGCCAGGGTTTTTTGTTCAGCTTCAGCAACCATCTTGGGGAAATTCTCTCTGTAATAATCGTTAGTGCGGATGATGCTAGGAAAGTTAACTGAGATTGCGCGAATACCTACTGGTTCTAATGTTGTCATGAGAAATATCCTGTTGATTTTGTTTTTGGTGTTACACAATGGAACTGAAAAATACTGATATAGCAGTCGATAAGAGATCCCCCAACGCCCTTAAAAAGGGAGCTTTTTAGATCCCCCTTTAAAAAGAGGGGTTAGGGGGGATCAAGGTTTTAGGTTTTGAGTGCGTAAGTCTTATTGCTATGACTTTTTGATTAACTTCTGAGCAAAAGATTGAGGATTTACATAGATGCACAGATTTAGGAACCAATACAGTTGAGTTAAGCTTTTTTCTCTCCCCCTGCTCCCGAAGCCTCCCCTGCTCAAGAACAGCCTGCCTTAACAGATAAATTTGCTTAACCCAAGCGTATTGATTTAGGAACGCCCTGTTTTGGATTCTATGGCTCCTTGCTTAATCAGACTCTGAATGCGACCTCCAATAGGTGCGGGTCGGGTTGGGTCAATTTTCACATCAACAATGAATGGAACAGTAGAGGTAAGTGCTTTTTGCAGCGCTACTTCCAAGTCAGGCTCGGTATAGACACAGATGCCATCAGCTCCCATAGCTCTAGCGATCGCGGCAAAATCAGTACTCGGTATCTCCGTATCTATGGGAACGTTACCACTTAACCCCTGCAACGCCATTCCTTGGGCGCACATATTGTAGCGTCCATCGTTGAGTACAATCCAGACAGATGGAATCTCGAATTTCACTGCTGTGCTAACTTCGTTGTTCATCAGCATTGCTCCGTCCCCAACAATAGCAACAGCTTTACCTTTTCGCCCTAATGCCGTACCAACTACCCCAGTGGCAGCATGACCCATAGACCCAAAACCAGTACTAATCCGATAACGACCTGGTTGGTTAAATCGCAGCAAATTAGTTGCCCAAGCAAAGGAGTTACCCGCTTCAGCTAAGATTGAGGCATCGCTGCCTTCAATAATTAGCCGTTGAATTGCATCCATCAGGGCTTCGGGTCGCACTAAGCCATTTGTTCGCTGAGTATTCGTATAGGCTTCAGGACGCGGTAGGGAGGAAGTGGGAAACCAATTAAGACGCTGTGGAAGGTGTTTTAATATAGCTCTGAGGAATGCTTGGATTTCAGAGTGAACAGCCAGAGTCTCTACTGATGGATAAGCCACTCCTGGAACTTGCGGATCAATATCAACATGCACGAACCCGTTAGCAGGAATCATCACTGGACTCCAGAATGAAGTCGGCTCACCAAGGCGCGTTCCTAACACTAATATGCGCTGCGGTCGTTGCTCTTGCATATATGTCAAGACAGATAAATGCCCACTAAAGCCTGTGACACCGATAAACTGGGGATGATGTTCTGGAAAAATGCCTTTGGCACGAGGTGATGTCATCACCGCCGCTCCAGTTTTTTCTGCCAACTGGCGGATTTCTTCTGCGGCGTGTCGCGCACCGAAGCCAACCCAAATAGCAAAGGATTCTGCTGATAACAACTTTACACATTCAGCGATCGCTTCTTCACTAGCAGTTGGTACAGATTGAGAAAACGCTGGCTGAGGTAACTGTGCTTTTAATGGTGTCGTCTGTATTGGGGTGGGAACACTAATATGGGCTACAAAGCTGCCTGGTTGTGCTAAACCTTGGGCAAGTCTGCGTGAAATTTCTGGTAGTTGATCCCCAGACTCTAATATGGTTGCGTAATTGAATAGTGGGCCTGAGGTAAAAATACCTGAGAAAGGCATTGTGTGGGCGCTGGTTTCTTGACAAGCTCCCCGACCGCGATTTCCAGTTGAGGTTGCAGCCGACAAGAAAATTACCTTTGCTCCTTCTCCTCGGGCAGCCAAAAGCCCAGTTAGAGCATTAGTGATACCAGGGCCTGTAGTAGTGAATACCACGACGGGGCGATCGCTGGCAAAATAAGCCTCGGTGGCGGCAAAGGCTGCTCCTGATTCATGGCGAAAGTGAAGCAATTCGATGCTGCTACGGTTTAATGTTGCCCATAATGGCCCAATACCGCCTCCTGAAACACCAAATGCATAGTTAACTCCCAAGTTTTCCAGGATCTCAATTAGACCTTCTGCAACCGTAGGGGTTAATTCTGACTCTGGAGATTTTTCATTCAGCGATGCAGGGGAGAAAATGGAAGATCCAGTTGAAGTTTCAAGTGAAATTTGATTAGATGGGAGGTTAATTTTTGTTCCCAAACCTTGAGAAGAATTAGCCTTTTTGTTGATATATTTAGTATTCACAATTGCCAACCTTGTTTTTACTTTTCTTGAATACTTAGCTCAAAGCATTTAGTTCTTAATAGCCGTTAATTGAAAACTTGATTGCTGACGTAAAACTCGTTTTAGAACTTTGCCAGTTGGGTTTTTTGGCAGGGAATCCACAAAATTAACTTTACAAGGAAGTTTGTATTTTGCCATCCTTTCAGTACAAAATCTGATAATTTGTTCTTCGCTAATTATGTGACCCTGCTTTAAGACAATATTTGCCTGAACTATCTCACCTTTAAAAGCATCCTTAATGCCATATACAGCTACCTCAGCAACAGATGAATGTTGATAAATTACATTTTCAACTTCAGTTGGATATACCTTAAATCCAGACACATTAATCATGTCTTTCAATCTGTCAACAAGATAGAAAAAACCGCTCTCATCTACCCGACCAATGTCGCCAGTATAGAACCAGCCATTTTTAATTACTTCAGCAGTTTCAAATGGGCGATTCCAATAACCAAGCATGACGTTAGGCCCTCGAATTAAGATTTGACCCAATTCACCAGGCTGTACCTGATGATCGTTAGCATCAATAATTTTCATTTCTACATTTTCAATGGGAGCGCCAATGGAACCGAGTTTGTATTTCAAGTCGTGGTTATAACATGCACATGGTGAGGTTTCAGTTAAACCATACCCTTCATGAATGACTATTCCATACTTTTCTTGCCAAATTTGAGCTATTTCAACTGGCATAGGTGCCGCAGCAGAAAAGTAATAACGTATGCTCTCAAAGGCTTGCTTAGGTATATCGCTATTTAAGATTTTGATGAATACTGTCGGTACACCAAAGAACATTGTGATTTTATGAGTAGCGATCGCATTTAGAACTTGTTCCAGGTCAAACCGCCGTTGCAGGACGAGAGTGGAACAAGAATTCAGTGCAGCATTGAGAATAGCGTTTTGACCAAAGCAATGAAATAGTGGTAGAAAAAGTAGTAATTGGTCATTAGCTTGCATTCCACAACAACGATTTTGGGAATACATATTAGAAATTATATTGCCGTGAGAAAGAGTAGCTCCTTTAGGAAAACCTGTGGTTCCTGATGTGTAGACGATGCTAGCAGGAGCGTGGCGATCCATTTCAACAGCGCGGGCGTTAGGGGAAGAAGTTTCTATTAGTTGGGCTAAACTTATTCCCTTATTGCTGCTACCTTCTGCAATCAAAATATGTTGCAATTCTGGTAAATCTGCCTCTAGAACTTCTAAAGTACCTGACTCTGTAGTGATGATGGCTTTAGCAGCACAATCGTGCAAAATATAGCTAATTTCAGAACTTTTCAGCATCACATTCACAGAGACAGCAATAGCACCAATTTTGAGAATGCCAAGATAAGAAGTAATAAACTCTGGAATATTTGGCAAAAACAAGGCCACGCGATCGCCTCTTTTTATTCCCAATCCTTGTAAACTGTTAGCTACTCGATTTACTAACTGATCTAGATGTCTGTAGGTAAAAGATTTATCCTCAAAAATCAAGGCAATTTTATTAGGAAATAATAAATGACCGCGCTCGATATGGTTAGCAATATTCATAACTTAAAAGTCTCTCTTTCATTTGAGTATGGCAACAAATTAAGTTAACAAAACTTTCGGAATAGAATGACACGAAGAAAAAGTGAAATTTTTGCTAAGGCTGGGTGTAAGGGTGTAAGTGAAAAAACTACCGTATCAACTATTGTTATGCTTTTACCTACACCCAAAAGCCAGTTAAATCAGCATTTTTGCTAATCTTAGTGTCATTCTCTTCTGAATATCTGGTGCATAGACATTACCAAGACCGATTTATAGTTCCAATATCATGAGGATGCCGTGGCGGGGACACAATGTGAACAGTGAACATCGGCTCTTTTTCAACCAGATAGCTACTCAAAACTTAATTTAAACTCGACAATATATCTTGAACTGCTTGCACAATCTGCCCACCAGATGCGATATCTGCACTAATCCGGGCAATGTGTTCGTCAAGAGGTTGTTCGTGGTCGTTCCAGATGTAAGGACGGTCAGGTGAAGCTGGTTGTCCGATGACATCGCGCACTGCCATATATAAATCTCTGGTAGCGGGAGACAGACAAGCACGGGCATCATAATGGTCTGCAACTAGATAGGTGCGTAAATCAACTGCTTGCACTCCAAATATCAAGGCGATCGCTATATACTGTTGGAAGATATCTACTGAGCGACGCGCTAAGTTTGCCGAAGCAAAACCCTGACTGTTGATATTTTGGTTAAATTGTTCAGCATGGGTAGGAAATCTGTCTGCGATCGAATTTCCATAGAAGGTTAACAATGGCATGATGGAATTCCCAGATATTTGCAGACCTTTTAACCCCATGTTGACACTGCGCTCTCGGTTCCCCACTAAAGATGCTGGCAAACCATTGTTAAATTCTGGCGCTACCAGATAGGCTATTTGCACATCCAAATGTTTAGCCAACAACCCGATGTAGTAGCGCAGCTGATCCATTCCGACACCGATGTACTGCCCTAAGAAATTACCGCCATGATAGCTAACTTGGTTCTCAACATCGATCAGTGGGTTGTCGGTGACAGAATTAATTTCTACTTCGATTTGTTTTTTAATCTGCTCGATCCCATCTACAATCGGCCCCATGTATTGTGGTAAACAGCGCAGTGAATAACGGTCTTGAATTGGATCTCCACCCCGATAATTGTGAGAACCATCTAGTTCTTCACGGACTAAGCGTGAACCTGCTAGTAAGTTCAGCATTTGGTTCGCAGCCCATTTTTGCCCTGAATGCGGTTTGAGCTGATGAATAAATGGGTGGAATGATTGATTAGTACCATTCAAACCTTGAATTGCTAGGGCATGTGCCCCCATTGAGAGAGCTAATAAAACTCTGGTGTCATAGACACAATTGGCAGCAATACCTGTCATGACTGAGGTGCCATTCATCATTGCCAAGCCTTCTTTAGGAAGTAATTGCAATGGCTCTAAACCCAGATGACTCAATGCTGTCGGTGCGTCGATTTCTTCGCCGTTAAAGTCAACAGTATAACAACGGTCTAAACCAACCAATGCCCCAGTAATGTAGGATAAAGGCACTAAATCACCGCTTGCACCAATCGATCCAAATTCATATACATGGGGTGTAACTCCAGCATTTAAGAAAGTTTCCATACGCTGGATCAGTTCTAGACGAATGCCAGATGCACCATGCAAGTGGGAGTTAGCACGCAAAAGCATGGCGGCGCGGACATCAGCTAGTGATAATTTTTGTCCGGTTCCGGTTTTGTGATACCAAATCAGGTTGTTCTGAAGCAGTGCCGCAGATTCAGGGGAAATTACAACATTGGCCATACCACCAAAACCACTTGTCACACCATAAATTGGTTGACCAGATTCCACAGCATTACTAATGTAATCGCACGATGCTTGAACTCCTTGCAAAACATCTCGATTATCGCTTAGGCGTACTTGAACACCCTGACGGGACACACTGGCTACTTCGTTTATTGTTAGGTTTTGGTTGCCCACAACTACAGTTTTGCTGGAATTTACCAGGGAAGTTGTAGAAGAATGAAAGGTCTTGTTTTTGTTGAGCGATGTTGTATTCATTGAACTTCCAATTATTATTTAAATTGCACAGATAATGGACTTATTGGATGTCCTTGTTGGGAATTGTGCTTTTGTTGCTTTGTTAGAGGATGTTTTAAAAGGGTCTTTTGCTTTCAAAATTAGCAGAGCTAAGTATCTCAGTACATGGCTAAAACCTTGATTTGTCGCCAGAGTTGACCTAAGTAAGAACGGCAGAATTATACCTTCTAGGACTTTTAAAACATCCTCTCAGAGATGAATGGCACGCTTATAAAGCGCGACTGGCAGTGGCAGAAACTCGTGCAGCAAACTTGGGGGTAACGGTGGTGCTATGTTGTTTAGACCAACGACCAAAGTACTTACCTAAAGAAGCCATTTCTTGCATTAAGTCTTGAAATCCTTCCAGTGTTAAAGATTGAGGGCCATCTGAAAGAGCCTTGGCTGGGTTAGGGTGAACTTCAATCATCAAGGAATCTGCGCCAGCTGCGATCGCTGCCAAGGTCATAGGTTGGACAAACTCTGATTTCCCGGTGGCATGGCTAGGGTCAATCATAATTGGTAAGTGAGTCAAAGTCCGCAAGACAGGGATTGCAGATATATCAAGAGTATTCCGTGTATACTGCCGATCAAAGGTGCGAATTCCTCGCTCACACAAAATTACATTGGGATTGCCTGCTGCCAAAATATATTCAGCTGACATCAACCAATCTTCAATTGTGGCTGACAGTCCCCGCTTCAATAACACTGCTTTACCAGTAGCGCCGACTTTTTTCAGTAGGGAGAAATTCTGCATATTGCGGGCACCAATTTGAATCACATCTGCTACTTCAACAATCTTGTCTAAATCAGCTGCATCCATGACTTCTGTGATGATACCCAAACCAGTAGCTTCACGAGCTTTTGCTAACAAACCTAATGCACTCTCGCCATGTCCTTGGAATGCATAAGGTGAAGTCCGAGGTTTGTATGCCCCACCTCGTAGAAACTGTGCCCCTGCTGCTTTTACTATCTGTGCTGTTTCAACAATCATTTCCTCGTTTTCAACAGAACATGGCCCTGCAACTACAACTAAAGGATGAGTTTGTCCAAAGGTAATAGATCCATTAGGTGTGGATACAACCACTTCACTATGTTCTCCATAGCGGAATTCTAAAGAAGCACGTTTGAACGGTTTTTTTACTCGGATAACTTGCTCAATAAAAGGGCTGATGTTTTGAATTTGTCTCGTGTCAATTTCTGCTGTTTCACCAACCAAGCCAATTACTACTTTATGTTGACCTTGGCATACTTCTGGCGTGATTTCGCGACGACGAATTTCTTCAATAACACGCTCAATTTCTACTGATGGTGTGCCTAATTTCATGACGATAATCATTGGCTTTAAGTCTCCTAAAAGTATTGCAAATATTTCTTTGGTTCTAGTCTCTAAATTTTAAAATGTTGTTTGTTGTTTATTTAACCCTCAAATAACTATCAGTTCAATTTTTGAAACTTATGCAAACTTCTATAAGTTTTTTATTTACAATTTCTCGAAATAATTATCTTATAGAGTCTCTGGCTTTGCCTGTTGATTATCAAAGTTTTCTCCGTAGAAAATTTTCGATTCTACGACTGGGTTTTGAAATTTATCTGGTCTTAATTTTTGCAGCATCACCTACTAAATCAATTACTAATAGGTCTACATCTAAAAACACTAAACTTTCTATTAGTGTGCTGCTTATTTTTATATTTACCATTCTTCTCAAAAAAACACAAGCCCTAATTTATAGTTTTTTGATGATATTTTTGAAATTGACTTAAATTTATCAATTTTAAAATTGGACTTTTAATTATTGCTATTTTATTGCTTAATTCAGCTTATCTATATTATTTTTATGCAAAATTAAAACTGGATAAAATTTTTCCAGCTTAAGGATTATAAAAAATAAATTCTCAATCAGTAGGCGTATAAGTAAGTGGACACAATTATTTATAAGATGCATTTAGACTTCTCCCAAGGGGAGACGCTACGCGAACGCTCAATGCTCGATAGCTTGATTCAAAGAGGGTTGAGCGAAGTCGAAACCCGGCAATGTCAAGTTAGCTTTAATTTAGTCCATCTACTTAGCGTCTTTTAGCAGACTACTATCGAGACGCACAGGGCATAAATAAATCAATAATATAGGACTCATCTTTGATTTCTGAAAAAATTCGATATACCTCAATCTTCTGAAATACTCTTGCCTATTGCAAGAGTGCCTATTGCCTACTAAGCCAAGTGATTTCAGTAATCAAACCGGATTCCTATAGAGACAATTGTTGTATGAGAATTGTGGATTTATTGAAATTCGTAAGTCTATTATATTTAGCACTAATTTATCTAAAAGCTAGTTTTATCTAGACAATTAGACAGATTTTAAAACAGTAATCATGATACTAACATACTTCACAGATTACAGTAAAAGCTAAGTTTTCATACATTTAATTAAGTTTTGCTGGATGAATAATATAAATATACTCTTTTCCTTATAGGGTTAGTAATTAGAAATCGGCGATAAGCACTTTTGAAGTAATAAATGAGCTTTTAAAGATATTTCAAGAGCAAAATAATCATAGGTGTGTAAATTGTAAAATTACTCAGTTATCAGATAAATTCATAATCTCAAGCAAGTTTCAATCGATGATATTAAAACAATGTAGAGACATAGCAGTGCTATGTCTTTACATTGTGTATGGCTAACGCATATTTAATTTTGAAGATATCTATTGATTCTATTAGATGAAAATTAACTCAATAATTCAGTACTTAGGTAAGCTATCAGAGACTCCCCTCAATACTTCTAGTTTTGCTACTTTGTAATAAACTTAATTCTGAACGAAGTTTTGCAACTTCCAGCTTAAGTTTCTGATTAGTTCTCTGTAGTGCTTCTAATTGCACTTTGTAATTATCACATTCCGCTAGCAATTTTTGTAGTTCATCCTGTTGAAGTGGAGAAGAGAGGGGCAGATGATTACTAGTTGTTTGTTCAATATTACCAACTCCAGCCTTGGGTAAGACTAATGTCTCTACTTGATTTGTATCACTCTGCTGGCTAGCTGAAGAAGCTTTTTGTTCCTGTTCTTTTACTGTTTTAGGATTTCTATATTTTTTGATGAGATTTTTCGCAACATCTGGATCAACTACTTCGCCTGCCTTCAAAAGATTTATTGCTTCATCTCTAGCAGCTTCGGATGTACTAGGAGCGGCCAGTTTATAGAGAGCAGTAGGAGTAATACCATTAATCAAATTTCCGATAATTGGAATTTTTGACTCAAATGCTCTAGCAACGTGAATAAATTCATAGGCTGAAGTTTTTCCCATTCCGAACTCCTGGCGTAACCAAGGTAGAAACTCGCCATGTTCGGTAATTTTTTGAGCTTCTAGCAAGTTTACACCAATGCAATAAATGTCCATAGCACTTCGTTTCAACCTACGTCGTGTGTCTTCTGCTAAAATAGCTAGACGTTGTTGTTTTTCGTCTTTACTCTCAAAGTCTGATTTGTTTTTAGATACTAAAGGCTGGTCAATAATTGTCTCTGATTGGGTAGGTATTACTTTAATTTCGATAGGAAAAGCTGTTGACTCATGGTGACTAATCTTCATACAGTATATTCCTGCTAGCATTTGTATTTTTCCGAGAGATATTTTTGCCAAGCAGTGTTTTAAGCTTGTAGTTTGATGTTTAAGTGAACCTGTATTATGTAACTCAGGTCAAGTTAATAGCTTTACGCAAGTTCTTGTTATTTCTTTACAAAACTACATAATCAAGCCAATTAGTTTAGATGTGCCTAAATTTATTATTTATACTGCACAGTAATTAATTTTTCCTTTAACTGAAGCTATTTTCATCGATTTTAAGTCTTTTGAATTCCGAAGGTTTTGAATGGCATTATTCTTGGGAGTGTTGCCATAGGGTTTCTTAAAAAGGCTACCGATGCGGGTGATTTTCCCAAATGGCAGACGCTTTACATCTACTTTTGCAACTGGTACAGCGCGATCGCATTTTTATTCATAATTGAGGCATTTTGTAAAGTCGCCAAACTCCTACTTCAGTAGGGCGACAGCCTGATGAACAGATGGAGTAAATTAAGATAAGTAAAGAAAACGCTTTGAACTAAATGGCAGCTCTAAGCTTACAAGAAATTTCTACTCAGTTAGAAAGTCCGAATTTACGCGATCGCATGGTAGCCCTTGCTAATCTGCGTCATGTTTCACCTGAAGATGCAGTCCCTTTGATCAAAAAGGTACTGGATGACGAATCTTTACAACTGCGATCGATGGCAATATTTGCCCTGGGAATCAAGCAAACACCAGAATGTTATTCAATTTTGGTAAAAATTCTCGAAAATGACCCCGATTATGGTATACGTGCTGATGCCGCCGGTGCTTTAGGATATTTGGGTGATGCCAGAGCCTTTGAGGTGCTTTCACGGGCATTTTATGAAGATACTGATTGGCTAGTACGCTTTAGTGCAGCTGTTTCTCTAGGTAATATTAAAGATCCTCGCGCTCGTCAAATTCTTCTTCAAGCATTGGATAGCAAAGAAGTTGTATTGCAACAAGCTGCAATCTCTGCACTGGGAGAAATTAAAGACATCGAGTCTGTAGATCAGATCCTGCGCTTCGCTCAATCAGATGATTGGTTAGTAAGGCAACGTTTAGCAGAAGCCTTGGGAAATCTTCCCACTCCAAAGAGTGTCTCAGCTTTAAAATACTTGGAAAAAGACAATCATTTTAATGTTGCTGAGGCAGCCAGAATTGGCCTCAAGAAGCTTGAAGAAATAGGTAATCAAGCTTAATATTAAAGCCTCCTGCTAGCTTTTAATAATAATTAAGTGGGAATTTTAGCATTTTGATGCAGGGTAATTTCATTCATGAATATTGAAGAGTTTTTTCAGTTAAGTACTGGTAAATGGTTTTCTCATCGTACTAGTCAACATTTGGCTTTTAACCAATCGGAACATAGCAAGTCAGATATCATCATTGAGTCGCTAGCAGTAGATCATCCAGAAGTAATCAAGTTGTGTCAAAATTACAACATTAATCCTAGTGCTGCTTCCTGTGCTACCAAAATTACTTGGAACGGCACAATGGACAAGGATCAAACAAAACACAGTGGTTCAACTGTATTAGTTTCGGTACCTGATGCGGATAATCCGGCTCAAGGCAAGTTACTGAGAGAAATAGTTGATGCCAATAAAACTCCAGTTGCCGGACGTTATAAATTTGACAGCGATGGTGCTTTGATCCTAACTACAGAGGATGAAACGATTTTCTCAGAGGAACGCTTGTGGTTTGCTAGCCCTAATTTGCGAATGCGAGTAAATGTCCTCAAGAGTTTAGGCGGATTTAGTATCACTTCCTTCACTTCTGAGATTCGTATGGGTGGCTTTCCACCAGCTGAGAAGGCTTCTCAAGCGGCTAATTCAGTCTCTAGTTAATTTGATCGCCAAATATTCCCCCCAGAAACGGGGGGAATTAAGTAACATGGGTTAGTGTTAGGGAAAGTTTTGATTAAGCTTGTAATACCTTAAACCACTTATTCAAAACTGTGCTAATGGTTTTCTTAATCTGATGGTTACGACTCCACTTTTGGAATGCCATTTCATACTCTTCACCTTTGATTTGAAAAGTATTCCAGACATCAAGCCCTACTGGCAATCCGCAGAATAGCAAAATATACAACGACCAAGAAATTCCGCCAGCAGTTATTAAATTAACCAGTATAAAAAAGCCATTGAAAATTGCATATTTGCTTAGACGCTTCTGAAATCTTCTGATGCGGTAAGCATCAAAAGCTTTTCGTTGTTGGACTTGTCCCTGTTGTAGTATCCAATCGCGTTCTGCTAATTTTAAAGAATCAGGTGATATTTCTAACTCAGCAGCAATTTCTAATATCTGCTCATAAGAAAATTCTGTGTCTTTGTCATTAGCTTGACGAGCGATCGCTAAGTGCAGAATTTGTTGGACATCTTCTTGGCTATACGAGCGGATGCTTTGAGGTTCAAACGCCGTCATAATTCTTTCTCTTATATTACTTTTAATAGAAATTTGCTGCTCGACAAATTTTAAGCAGCTACGCCAGTACTATTTCCATTATTCTTACATTAACAAATCTAGATGCTGTCCGGCATCGAATGTATGGGATTTTTAACTTTGAGTAAAACGTGTCAATCCCTCCTCCACTTTTGGTTGTCCATAAGCATAAATATCTTGGATAACTTGCACCGTATTGAGCATTGAGTATTGAGATGTTTATTTCCTTTGTCCCCTCATCTCCTCCATACCCGATGCGCCTCAAGAGTGCTGAGTAATGAGTGCTGAGTGCTGAGTGCTGAGTGGGGAATCTCAGTTTCTGCTTGCTTAATATCTAGCAAGCCAGACCTCAAGAGTGCTGAGTAATGAGTGCTGAGTGCTGAGTGGGGAATCTCATTTCTTTACTCAGCACTGGGAACTCGGAACTCGGAACTGTTTTGCCCAATGCCCACCAATATAAAGACTCTCCAAACATCGAGATATTATCAAATGCAGCAGAGCATAATTAATAACGAAATAACAAACATAAACAAGGATGTAATTCAATGGTTGAAGAAAATGGATCGGTTCGTACCCTATCAGTTGATATTGGCGGCAGTGGCGTTAAAGCTATGGTTTTGGATATTACGGGGAATCCTGTAACCGAAAGAGCGCGTTTAGATACACCCCAACCTGCGACACCGGAGGTTGTAATTAATGCAATTGTTGTGTTAGCAGCAGCTCAAGGTGAATTTCATCGCGTTTCAGTCGGTTTTCCTGGTGTGGTGCGGTCTGGAGTCACGGAAACAGCAGTAAACTTACATCCAGATTGGATCGGATTTGATTTGGAAACAGCACTATTAAAACACTTAAACAAGCCTGTACGGGTGATTAATGATGCAGATATGCAAGGGTTGGGTGCGATCGCAGGTAAAGGTGTCGAATTGGTGATTACTCTAGGTACGGGGTTTGGTTCGGCTTTATTTATGGATGGTAAGTTAGTACCGAATATGGAAATGGGGCATCATCCGTTCCGCAAAGGAGAGACTTTTGAGCAACAGTTGGGGCGTGCAGAGTTGGAAAAAATTGGTGAGAAAAGATGGAATAGGCGTTTAGAAAAAGCGATCGCATCCTTGCAACATTTGTTCAATTATGATTACCTTTACATTGGCGGTGGTGAAGCTGTAAGAGTGAATTTACAGCTACCATTAAATGTCAAACTTATCCCCAATATCACTGGTTTATTAGGTGGTATTGCTTTGTGGCGAGATGAAAAAAGGTAAAAAGTTTTTCAATATCCACAACTGGGTATAAGCGATTTCTCTAAAGCGCTACACATACACAGTTTTAAGGTGCATCCTTTCTTAAAATTTCAAAATGATATAAAAATTAACACAGATTAGACAAGAGAATTGCACAAACATTATGTTCAGTGCCTCTGTGTAATTTTATCATGTAGTAGTCTAAACTCTAGTTCAAATTAAAGACCGTGCAACAACCAATGTTGTGCGGTTTCATTATCTTGAGGTCAAAGTGTGAGCTTTTTGATAATACGGCGAAAGAGCGAAATCACAGCGATTGCTAAAAAGTTTATAACTCCCTCTAAAGGATGACAAATTGTTTGAAATCAAGAGATGATCGTTGTGGTTAAATATTGCATTAATCAATACGTAAGAATTCAGTAGTCAGAATTCTGAATTCCGAATACTTAAAGAATCAAGATAATATTTGATGCAATATACCAATCATTCTAGATTCTTGATAAATTCTGGCTTTTGACTACTGGATGCTGAATTCTTACGGTTTGATTACTAAAATCACTTGGCTTAGTAGGTATATAGGCAATAGGCAAGAGGCAATAGGCAAAAGGATTTCAGAAGATTAAGGGATACTGAATTTTTTTCAAAAATCAAATATGAGTCCTATATTAAGTGCGATCCAAAAATAACTAGGCAAATTTCTTTGATGGCATTCCCAGATGAGCGTATAGTATGTTATTGTCTAAACCGTTGATTTAGATGGCATATCTGACAACTTAATGGCTTGATTAAAGATAAAAAAGCACAAAGCTAATGATATTAGTCTGATTAGATGGAATCGGAGGTGGGCAAATACAAGCATGATAATACAGCAGAATCCAGGAGTCAGGATTCAGAATTCAGAAGTAAAACAGTTTTTATACCTGGCTTTGCAAGTTAGCTTGTGTACTTCACTAAGTTGAAGTCTACTGTATTATCTGAAAATTAGTACACGACTTTTTTCTTGAGTCAGTATGTACTATCCCAGACAGCAACAATGTTGTTGGTTAAAAGAAATATTGGTTGAAGTAAAATAAACTACAATGACTGAAATTGGCCTGATGATGACGGGCGTGTTAACAATTAGACAAGCATCTGGGGCCAATTTGCCACAGCAGCAATTATTTCAGGTTGAAAATGACGTAAACCAGTCAAAACAGAGTCAGTTAAAAATAGCTACTCAAGTCACACCACCTGAATTCATGCAGACAGATGCGATTTTCCAATCTTCTCCCTCAGCGCCCAAACCAGAAAAAGAACACATACTTAAGAAAATCAGCAGACAGAATCAGTTTCTAATTTCTTCTAACTTAAGTGAGTCTAAAAAGTATTCTCAGTCTGAAGCTAAAGTCCGTACAAAGGCTAGAGGAAAGTTCCAGAAGTTTAGTAGCCAACCTCTCCCCACTCTTTATTTCGGGAGTTCTGGTATTGCTGTCAGAGCCTTACAACAGCTATTAGTGTCTAACGGTTATGCTGTGAGAGTGGATGGAATTTTTGGCGCACTAACAGAAACTGCTGTCAAAGCCTTTCAAAACCAGCGAAATTTAGGTGTGGATGGAGTAGTTGGTCAACGAACTTGGCGTGCGTTGACAATTTAGTAATTTGTTCATTGTCCTTAGTCTTTAGCTAATGACAAATGACGCCACGTGCCTAACTTGGGGAGGCCCCAGACGCTCGCGGACTCGCTAACGCTGCGCTATCGCCCTTAGCGTCTCCCCTTGAGAGAAGACCGCAGTGGCTCACAAATGACAAACTAACGGTACTGATGCTGCTCTAATAGCTGTTGCGCTCTTGGTTTGTAAATTAAATAGAACAAAGCCTCAAGATAACGTAACAAATCTTCTCGATTTTCCTTTGAGTTAAAGTTCCAGAAGCCATAAATCCGTGCCAATGATAACAGCTTACTAGTGTGAATTTTCCAAGTATAGGTGCTATAAACTCGGTCAATTCCTCGCTGGGAAATTTCACTCCAATAGTTAGGATTTTGTTCGCATTTTGTGATGAAGTCCACAATTTTGCTGGCTGTCTCTTCTAAATTCGTTGGGTTAATCAAAAAGCCATTCACCTTATCTTGAATAATCTCTAATGGCCCGCCAAACTGTGTGGCAAGAGTTGGCAATCCTGAAACCATCGCCTCTAAAATTGTTAAACCAAAAGCTTCAAATAAAGCTGGTTGTACAAAAATTCCTTGACAATCGGCAATGACTCGGTAAATTTCACCGGAGTCGGTTTTGGAGAGGCGTACACCCAACCAACGAATTTTACCGTGGAGATTGTACTGGTCAATTATTTGGTAGAGTTTGATAATTTCGTCGCGTTCTTCGTTGTCGCCTGATTCTTCGACGCGCAATTTACCCGCCACTAAAATTAAATTGCAATGCTCTTGTAATTCTTTACTTTGACCATAACATTCAGCTAAACCTGTGAGGTTTTTGATGTGGTCAAGACGCGCCATTGAGAAGAGAGGGCGCTTGTTAGGATCGTCGAGTTTGCCAAATATTTGTGTAGGATCTTCTAGAGTAAAGAGTATTTCTGCAAGGCGTTGGCGATCGCTCTCTACTCGGTCTTTAGTTCGGGTGTAGGGAAAGTAATTATTTTCGTTTACTCCAGGCGGTACCACATTAAATTTGGGACTAAATAATTCAATGCCATTGGTAACATGATATAACTCCGGCATGGTGAAGCACTTATAAGACTCGTACTGTCCCACACTATCCGGTGTTCCGACAATTTCTTGGTAGGTGCTACTGATCACAAAATTGGCAGCATTCATTGCAATCAAGTCTGCTGTAAATTGCAATGAAAAATGATATTTATCCTCTAATTCTTGCCAGTATAGGTTACTGAACAAGTATTTAGATTTCTCCAAAGCATGAGCAACATTGCATTGAGTAACTTTCAACCGTCGCGCCAGTAAGAATGCTATTAAATTCCCATCAGTATAGTTCCCAACTATTAAGTCAGGCGTGCCGTGAAATTCTGCCCGTAGTTCTTTTTCTGAATCAATGGCGAAAGTTTCTAGATAAGGCCAAAACTCAAACCGGGAAATCCAGTTTTGAGTCATGTTAGGATTAAATTCCCGTAAGGGCACTCGCAAAATCCAGGCATTTTCGCTACCGTGGACTTTTTCTAGCCGTTGATTACAAAGAGTGCCATCACTATTGGGAATCAAGCGGGTAAGAATAATTACTTTTGGCTCGACATTTAGTTTTTCTAAACCCGCAAGCAGGACATCTTCTTGTAGCTGCTTCTCTAGGCTTTTTGCTTGGTCAAGGACATAAACTACCTGACCGCCGGTATCGGGACGACCCAAAACGCCCTCTTGCCCAAACCAACCGTGAGCTGACACTAAGACGATTCTAAAAATCATCGGGACACGAGAAATAAATGCTTCTAGGGTCTGGGGATCGGCAGAATCAATCAATTCATCGAGAATACTTAAGGTTTCCCGGACTCGCGCTGCGGTGTTACCCCAACCCGGCTCAAAACCCATTGACTGCAATTGGAAGCGGAATTGTTCGTAGGGTTCATCTTCGGGGCGGTTATCAACAAAACCGATCGCTTTTTTAACTTGCTCCGAAAGCTGCTGCTGTGATTGAATGCGATCGTTGAGTAGCAGTTGCACACCGTTGTAGTGGTGCACCCGCAAGAAATTCAATAAGCTGTCCAGCAATTCTTTGGGGTCTTGAAAGATTTGGCTGGATAGATAGCGGTTGAGAAATTGTACCCCTTTACCAATATTTTTGGGGTCGCGGATGACTGGGGTGTAGTCATAAAACGGGCCGAAGTCCAATTCTAGCAGGTCGCCTTCGTTGGGATGATATTTGTTTACCAAGCGATCGCGCAAATCCAGCAAATCCTGCACAGTCATCGCCTCAATGCTTAAGTCTGATGTCAACCAATAAACTTCTTGGCTGGCAATCTTAGAACGGATAATGAAACAGAAGTTTGAGTCCTCCTGAATAATTTCTTGAGTATAGTAAATCAGTTTGCCTAACTCAGAGGAAATGTAAAATTCCTCTGGTTTCTGGGACTTTGAGCAATACTCACTATATACATTCAGTATGTCGTTCCGCAGCAAGTACCTCTTTTCTTGTTGGCGTAATTCACTAAGAAAGGAACGCAAATCACTTCTTTCTTCACTATCTAAGACTGCTTGAAGCAATTCAGACATGGGAACTCCAGTAGATGACGATGTTTGCATTGTTGACTTTCAAGGCGAGACAAATAAACCTCCACCTTTTGTTAGACCGTATATAAACACGAGATAACACAGATAAATATGGTTTATCTGTGTATCTACAAGTATCAACTTTTCAGATGGCACTTACAATCATGTTCTACTTTACTTAAAGTATCTATGACTCAGTATTTTTGGATCTAACTAAAGGAATACAATTTTTATTTCTTTTGATATATGTTAGAAAATAACTGCATAATATTGAACGGGGCGCAATCCATCATGCCCTCAAATGCTTTATTTAATCATAAAGACATCTAGAAAACAATATCGAGATTATGAAAGTTAAATATACCATCAATCTCAATAAAGGACTAACATTCTTTTTTGTACTCGGACTTATGTTTGTTTACCAGAATTTCACTCTTGGCGCTTGGGTGTATTTAGCACTTCATGGTACTTATGGCTTTCTGTGGCTACTAAAAGACCAGCTATTTCCAGATAAACAATGGGAGCAATTCGTTTCTATTCCACAGAGCATTTTCGGCTTTATTCTGGTGAGCTTATATTGGATAGCACCCTTTATTTTGATTAGTAGTGGCACAGTACCACCACTACCACTAGTGGCAATAGCCATTTCCTTAAACATCTTTGGTGTTTTTCTACACTTTGCTAGCGATGCCCAAAAGTACTATACCCTTAAGTATCAGAAGGGATTAATAACAGAAGGATTCTTTGCTCGTTGCCGCAACACAAATTATCTGGGAGAAATATTTATTTATACTGCCTTCGCTATGCTGACTCAACACTGGCTGCCATTCTTAATTATCGGAGGTTTTATCAGCACGGTGTTTATTCCAAATATGCTTAAGAAAGACTCTTCTTTATCTCGTTACTCTGAGTTTGATGACTACAAAAATCGCTCTGGGCTTTTATTCCCAAAACTGTTTTTGATGCCAGGTTCTAAGCAACAAGAAAAGACTGTCATTTAAAATTAGTTAGTTAGACAGCATCTGAATTCACGGCAGGAGCAGTCCAAACTCTTACTTGTTAAATTTTTTATACTATCAGGTTGCGTGGAGAAGTGCCTTGTCCTCAGACATTGCACATCTACTTATTTTCATTTATAAAGTAGATTTGCTTATATACATCAAATTCTTGATAAGATAATCTAATAAATTATTGGGTATTTGTAACCCTTGGAAATCCATGAAATCGTATACGGCAGATCCTTGCTAAAGTAATGGTTATGAATATTCACAACTACCACCCATCTTTATATAGGAATATATCAATATGAAATTATGTAGGGCGAACGATGGGACTCGAACCCACGGATGGTGGTACCACAAACCACTGCCTTAACCACTTGGCTACGCTCGCCATTCAACAATTTGAATTATAGCAATAATTTGGCAAGCGATCAAGAGTTTTTCTTCAAGGAACGGACTTAGTTGATTTAGAGTCTCCAAAATCTAACAATTACAATGAATTCTACTTGGCAAATATGAAACCATTGACCATCATCGCGTATACTGGAGCAGCAGTAGGACTCGCCGCCTTGGGTGTGACAATGGCGAAAACCAATCCCAGTCAGGTTGAATATGAAGAATATGCGGTTCAACGACTGACAAAATACTTAAAAACCGATGTATGTAAAAAAACTACGAATATTATTGAAAATTTAATCCGTTTTAACTGTGATAAGTTGGTTGACTCGGCTAACCCGCAAATCCAAGGAATTATTGCCAGGACTACAGAAAGGCAAAATTTTGTTGTTTTTAGTGTTTACCGTACAGATTTAAAAATAAATTCTTGGATACCTTCTTACAAGTTTGAAACGGTAGGAGCTTTTGATCAATTTTATACTTACACTGTTGAAGAACAATAATATAAAGGAGCAGCAGGAGAAGATAAAAGTGATTAATAATACTTGTATTCAGTAATTGATAATAGTTTCCATAATTACCAGAGTACCTATTATCCCCAGCTTCATCTTAAATAAGAATAGTAACTAAGAGTTCAGGCTTTGCCAATGTCATCTGCGTATCTGCTATTATCTCACGGAAGTCGCGACCCGCGCCCAGAAATTGCTATGCAGCACTTAGCAAGGCTGGTATGTCAGAAATTGCCAAAAAAGCCCAACTCAGTAAATAATGAACATTTGGTTGGTATAGCTGCTTTAGAAATGAGTCCTCAGCCTTTACACGAGCAGATTCAACAATTTGCTAAGAGTGCTTTTGGCGATGGCACAGTGTCTCAAAATAAGAATCACCTCAAAATTGTACCCCTATTTCTGCTGCCGGGAGTGCATGTGATGACAGATATTCCCGCCGAAGTAGCACTCGCACAACAGGCTACGGGTCAAGATATCATCATTGAATTGCAACCATATTTAGGCTCTCACTCCAATTTAGAGAAATTGCTGGCAAAGCAAATAGCTGCTATAAAAGCAGAAGCATGGATTCTCTTAGGTCATGGTAGCCGTCGTCTAGGTTCGCAAGAAACTGTGGAAGCAATGGCGGTGAGTTTGGGAGCCGTGACTGCTTATTGGGCTGGGCCTCCTAGTTTGGAATCACGGGTGAAAGAGTTGGTAACTGCTGGTTATCAGGAAATTGCAATTTTGCCATACTTTTTATTCCCTGGTGGAATAACCGATGCGATCGCCACCTCAATAGAGGAGCTAAAATTACAATTTTCTGCGGTGAATTTCCAATTGGCAGAGCCATTGGGAGCAAGTGCAGAATTAGCCGAGCTAATTTGGGATTTAACACAGATATGAACCGCACAGAAAAACAGGAGAACAAGTATTTGGGAAAGGTTTATTTAGTCGGTGCGGGGCCAGGAGATCCAGGATTAATTACCCTGAAGGCCAAAGGTTTATTAGAATGTGCAGATGTAGTGATCTATGATGCCTTGGTGAGTCCGGCAATTTTAGCAATGATTAATCCCCAAGCCGAGCAAATTAATGCTGGTAAACGGAGGGGAAAACATTCGCTGTTCCAGTCAGAAACAACTCAATTGCTGATTGATAAAGCCCAGGATCATGCAATTGTAGTGCGGCTCAAGGGTGGCGATCCCTTTATCTTTGGTCGCGGTGGTGAAGAGATGGAAGAATTAGTTCAAGCTGGAATATCAACGGAAGTTGTACCCGGTATCACTTCGGGAATTGCAGCAGCAGCTTATGCAGGTATTCCTTTGACGCATCGGCTGTATAGTTCGTCAGTGACATTTGTAACTGGTCATGAAGCGGCGGGTAAGTATAGACCGCAAGTAAATTGGAGTGCGATCGCTCACGGTTCCGAAACCATTGTAATTTACATGGGAATTCACAATTTGCCTTATATTGTGGAAGAATTAATTGCAGCTGGGTTGAATTTAGAAACGCCGATTGCTTTGGTGCGCTGGGGTACGCGTCCAGAACAAGAAGAATTAATTGGGACATTAGAAACAATAGTCACACAGGTAGAGGAAACTGGATTTGGTGCGCCTGCGATCGCAGTTATTGGACAAGTAGTAAATATGCACAGTATTTTATCTCATTGTCGTCCAGTTTGATGCTTGGTTTGAAGGTTGTCCAACATCAAACTAAGATTGACAGCACATTCCCAAAAACAATGATTTTCCTATAGACTGCAAATAGTCGCAAAATGGTGATTATTCAGCGTAAAATTACTGTTGATATATACTATGGTTACTAGCAGTAAGTCTTTTGTTTGGAGGATTTGGGTATGACTTCCATATCAAATGAAAAAGCAAGAATTATCCGCACCGAACGAGGGCTGACGATCGCTGGAACACGCATCACGATTTACGATGTTATGGATCATCTCAAAGCAGGATGGTCATCCAAGCTAATCCCGAACTGGCTGCCTTTGACGGAAGAACAACTCGACGCTGCACTCTCCTACATTGACACTAATCGTACTGAAGTGGAAACAGAGTATCAAACTATTCTACAGGAAGCCCAAGAGATACGAGAATATTGGGAAGACAAAAATCGCCATCGGCTGGCAGAAATTGCAAAGATGCCGCCAAAACCAGGACAAGAAGAAATTTCTACTAAACTCCAAGCCTGGAAAGCAAAGCTTGGACTCACTGCATGATTGTATTGGTTGACTATAACCTGAAGGGCTACGTCGTTCTTCTACAAGGAACCTTAGCTGCTGAGGGTTGGCTCGACTTTTTGTCAATTCGCTTTGTAATGTTAGAAGAGGCTGGATTAGCCATTGATAGCAACGATCGAGTCATCTGGCAGTTCGCACAAGCTAACCAAATGCTTTTGTTAACCGCAAATCGAAATGCAAAAGGCAAAAATTCACTGGAGCAAACAATTCGTGAAGAGGGTACACCAACATCGCTACCTGTAATCACAATTGGAAGTCTTGAGCGACTCATCGAACGAGAGTATCGAGAGCAATGTATTGCCCGTCTTGCTGACATTGTGCTGTACATTGAGAACTACTTGGGCGTGAGTCGGCTTTTCATTCCCTAAAGGCTATCCGTTAATTGCAATACAGTTCAGATAGAAGAAACTGGATTTAGTGCGCCTGCGATCGCAGTTATTGAACAAGTAGTAAATATGCACAGTATTTTATCTGGCTGTCGTCCAGTTTGATAGTTGGCGCAAAGCTTATTGTTTGGTATTTTCCGATAACCCTAAGACTTCTTGGCATTTGTCGGGAAAAGGGAAAGGGGGAAAGGGGAAAGGTTCTGTATTGTCCCCTTTCCCTTTAACCTTTACCCTTTTCCCCCTCTTGCAAAAAGCACAAATGCCAAGAGGTCTCTAGTGTATGATCAATAAGGTTGTTCGGTTCTGGTGGGAGTCAGCTACCAGAGGTAACGGGGAAAGTTCGGTGCAAATCCGGCGCTGTCCCGCAACTGTGAACCAATTTGAGATTAAATAAAATCTCAAGTTGAGTAAGTCAGGATGCCCGCCGAAATCGATTTATTAGTTTCACATATCTGCGAGGTACAGATGACTACGACTGTAAATATTTCCCCAACTAATCCCTTGGATGTTGCTGAACATACTTTATTTGTTTGCAAAACCTGTGCCAGCGTTTGGCAAAATGGAAAACGCTTAGGTGAAAGTGGTGGTGAAAAACTTTTACACCAACTTCAGCAGCTGGCACAAGATTGGGAGTTACGAGATCAATTTCCGATTCAGGAAGTTGAATGTATGAGTGCTTGTAATCGTTCTTGTGTAGTCGCCTTTGCTGGCAAAGGCAAATTAACATATTTATTTGGCGATTTAGCTGTTGATGGGAGTGCCTCTGCTGTGCTGGAATGTGCTAGTCAATATTATGCTAAAGCAGATGGTTTACTGCCTTGGTCAGAGCGTCCAGAAGCGATGAAGAAGGGCATTTTAGCAAAGATTCCACCTTTATGAAGAAGAACTCAGAAGTCAGGAGTCAGGAGTCAGAATTCAGTAAAGTTTTCTGTACGAATAGCTGATAGAGCAAAGCAAAGCGAGTCCGCGAGAGAGTAAGTATAGATTAAAACCTCTTTCCCCGTGGGCAAAAAGAAATTCAAATATTCTTCCTTAAACCTATCCCTTTATGGGTAGAGTATTCTGAATCCTGAATTCTGAATTCTGACTCCTTTTTAATGAATGCGCGTTTTGATTTTGGGTGGGACGGGTGATGCAGTAGAACTAGCTGCCAAAGTTACGACTATTCAAGGGTTAGAAGTAATCACCTCTCTAGCTGGCCGCACCCGCGAACCATCAGTTCCGTTAGGCGATTTGCGGGTTGGAGGCTTCGGGGGTGCGCCTGGATTGGCTAGCTATCTGCGAGTCATGCAAATCGACTTATTAATTGATGCAACCCATCCTTTTGCTAGTCAGATTTCCTTCAATGCGGCAGATGCAGCAACGGAAGTTGGAGTACCCCATTTGATGTTAATCCGTCCGCCTTGGGAAAAAGAAAGTGACGATCGCTGGATTGAAGTTGACAGCGTTAAAGCCGCAGCAACCGCGCTAGAAAATCAGTCACAGCGAGTGTTTTTGACAGTTGGTAGGCAAGAACTTGCCGCTTTTGCTCACCTAGAGAAAATTTGGTTTTTGATGCGGATGATTGACCCTCCTACCGAGGATGCTTTAGTACCGCCAGGAGTGGTATTGTGCGATCGCGGGCCTTTTACCCTCAATAATGAGAGACAAATTCTGATTGAAAATAACATTGATACCATCGTCAGTAAAAATAGCGGTGGTAATGCCACAAAACCCAAGATCATTGCCGCGCGAGAACTGGGCGTAAAGGTTGTGATGGTAAATCGTCCACCTGTACCGCCAGGGAAGCAGGTTAGTAATGTTGATGCTGCTTTGGCTTGGTTATTAGATCGCTGCGAAGGAAATAGCCAAGATTGATAATACTATCTCTCCTAATTTCCGTATAATACACGGGAAACCTCTACAAGATTTGCGATCGCAGCAACGACTTCCATGAAAAATCTAGCTCTATCTGCCATAGCCCTCGTCACCACATCTGGATTAGTATTCGGGACAATGCCAGCTGCTTCTGCTTTAAGTTGGAACTGGAATTATTCTGGTACTGGCATAGCGGCGAATGGTACTTTCACCACTAATGACACCCCAAACGATTTGGGTTTTTACCTGATTACTGGAATTACTGGTACACGAAATGGTGAAACAATTACTGGTTTGCAACCCGCCGAGACTCCGATACCAGGAAACGAACCTTTTAATATTGATAATTTAATTAGTCTTAATAATCAGCAGTTAACAGGTGATGGTTTTGGGTATTCCACTTCGGAAGGAAACTATTCTAGTCCATTTTTCGCGAGTTTTTTGCCGACACCAGGTTATTTAGAGGTATTTTCTGCGCCGCCAATCATACCAGGTTTTGAAAATTTGGGATTGGAAGATAGTGAGTTACCTATTAGTTTTTCTGCAACCATAGTCACTGTCTCTGAACCTACTTCTATCCTTAGCCTACTCATTCTTAGTACTCTTGTTGGCGCACCTTCATTACTCAAACGCCACGATCTATCCAAATTTACTCAGAAGAAGCTCGAAAAAGTTTCCTAAAACCATCAAAATTCAAAATTATACCCTTACAAGTAAGCAAGCTACGCGTAGCGTCTTGTAGAAAAGAGAGTTGCAGATGGGAATTTAAAGCCTGATGGTAACTTGCTTTTTGTAGGGAAACTTTAGTTAAATACAGTTTTGCGTAAAAGCGTAGCGTTTTTAATACAAGTCGCCGCATTAACAATACAAGCCACCGCATTAACAATACAAGTCACCGCATTAACAATACAAGTCGCCGCATTAACAATACAAGTCACCGCATTAACAATACAAGCCACCGCATTAACAATACAAGCCGATGCATTAACAATACAAGCCGATGCATTAACAATACAAGCCGATGCATTAACAATGCAAGCCGATGCATTAACAATGCAAGCCGATGTATTGACATTGTAGGGTATTGCCAAATTTAATTCGCTATGAATTAATGAGATGCTGTACTAAATATTGACGTTCGGTCTTAAACCCTTAATTTTGCGATAAAAATTGCAATCTCTCTATAGGCTCTTTGATACATACAGATTAAAGTAATATAGCAACGGTGGTATCATTGCATCAAAATGATACCGTAATTTTGTCTAGATATAGAATTCTATCGCCCTGTTGACGGTAGATTATTTCTAAAAGGAGTTTGCTGCAATGTCCACAACACCAACTACTAGATTAATTTTAGAGACTTTACTCCCCCATCTGAAAGTAGCAGCAGCCTATGCCCATTTTCTACAACCAAAAATTGCTGCACTTCCTGTCAAAGAACAAGCAAACAACTTTTTTAGTGCCGCCCTTACTGATGCAGATGTGGCTATTCAAAATCTAGTAGAAGTAGTATTACTGGGAACTTTCCCTGATATTCGCTTTTATGGTGAAGAATATGAAAGTTCTAATAATACCAAATATTTTCGCGCTATCGAACTCGGTTCAGAAGGTGATTACTTAATCACACTTGACCCGATTGATGGTACGAAGTTTTATATGGATGGACATTCTAATTACCAAATTATTCTGGGTATTCTAAATGCGGATGACTTTGAAGCAGTAATTGCCATTTCTCCTGCCCAAAACGTTTATTTTTACGCGCTTCGAGGCGAAGGCGCTTTTAAAGGCACGCTAGACATGAACTTAGAAGCCTGTGCCCCATTAGATATAACATCCGCCAAACCTGCTATTTTATTGGGATGGGGTATGAATGCGATCGCACCTTTCTTAAAAAATCGATATAAAGTAATCGATATAGCGGCTGATTACTCTAGTGATATTCAAATTCCCAATCTCAATGGTATTCTTAGTGGCGACTTGAGTGGAGCAGTTGTCAAATCGGGTAAATTTCTTGATAGTGCTGCACTTGCTTTTATTGCAAAAGAGGCTGGCTGGATTGTAACTACTGTGGACGGTTCGACTTTACCGCCATTGCATACTTGTCAAAACTATAGTCTGCCTGGATTGATCGTAGCTGCCTCAAAATCTGTTCATCAAGACCTATTAGAAGCGATGCAAAGTGTAGCTGTTTGAGTTAAAAGCAACTGGATACCGTTTTCCACGACTCATATATCTTTTGGCAAAATGAAAATCTGTATTGTTGGCGCGGGTGCGATTGGTGGATATTTAGGGGCAAAACTGGCACTGGCTGGTGAAACAGTGACGCTGATTGCGCGTGGTTCTCATTTGGAGGCAATTCAAAAAAATGGGCTGAAGTTACTCATGGCAGACGGTTCTAGCCAAATTGCTACTCCGATCGCAACTAATGATATCCAGTCAGCAGGGGCGCAAGATGTAGTAATTTTAACTGTGAAAGCTCACAGTGTTCCGGCGATCGCACCTTTTCTTCCTGCACTCTACGATGCTCACACAATTGTGGTGACAGCCCAAAATGGCATTCCTTGGTGGTACTTTCGTCAGCATGGTGGTGAGTATGAAGGTACGCAGATTCAATCTGTCGATCCAAATGGGATTATTGAAGCTAATATCGGTGCTGAACGCGCTATCGGTTGTGTGGTTTACCCGGCAACTGAGATAATTGAACCAGGTGTAATTAAACATATTGAAGGCGATCGCTTTACTCTCGGTGAAATCGATGGCACTAAAACAGAACGCATTCAATTATTAGCACAAACTTTGAAACAGGCAGGATTTAAAGCCCCAATCCGCAATCAAATTCGCACAGAAATTTGGATCAAGTTGTGGGGAAATGTAGCATTTAATCCGATCAGTGCCTTGACTGGTGCGACTCTAGAAGATATTTGCCGCTATCCCTTCACCCGCGAACTAGCGCGACAAATGATGACTGAAACTCAAGCGATCGCAGAAAATTTGGGTATAAAGTTTGGCATCACTTTAGAACAGCGAATCAATGGGGCAGAAAATGTTGGCGCTCATAAAACCTCAATGCTACAAGATATTGAAGCCGGACGCGCTACGGAGATAGACGCGATTGTAGGCGCGGTGGCAGAATTGGGAAAACTTACTCAAATTCCCACACCTTATATTGATGCTATTTATGCCAGCGTCAAGCTGCTGGAGGCAACCAAAGTCAAGATTTGACGTTTGTAGATCGTAGTGGGTAAAAGACTTATCAAGACGTAAAATATAGGTTATGGAGTGATAATTAAATAAAAAAGTTTATGATCGCAGCAGCCAATAAACTCACTCTGGTTGAATATCTTGCCTATGATGATGGCAGGGATGTTAAGTACGAACTTGTGGATGGAGAGTTGGTTGAAATGCCACCGGAAAGCGATAGAAATAACTTAATTTCTCTCTATCTACTTTCACAGTTTCTCAAGTTTGTCCCGATTCAACTTATCCGCCATAAAGATACAGAACTTGTGGTAACAGGCAACCGTACTCGTGTGCGACTGCCTGACTTGATGATATTGACACAGGAGTTATTAGAAGCGATCGCCGGAGGACGGGCTACAATCACTCCAGATATGCCTTCTCCAATGATGGTGGTTGAGGTAGTCTCCCCAGGAAAGGTAAATGAGGATAGAGACTACCGCTATAAGCGTTCTGAGTACGCAGCACGGGGTATTCCTGAATACTGGATTGTTGACGGCGATCGAGCGCGAATTACCCTGCTGACTCTGGTAGATGGGCTGTATGAAGGAGCCGTGTTTCAAGGAACAGACATTATTAAATCAGTAACTTTTCCAATGCTGAATTTGACCGCAGCCCAAGTATTGACGGCTGGACAGCATTTGTGAGAGCTTAGACTTAACGATCGGGGAGTGTCAGTCAGGTTATCTGGAATTGCTAAAAGTTGCGTTCAGCGCAGTGGCAATTTGGACAAAAACCTCACTTGCAGATGAAGTGCAATCGCTAATTGCAATCGGATTTCCAGTATCACCACCAATACAAATATTGGGATCGATGGGAATTTGCCCCAGCAGTGGCGCTTGTAATTCTGCTGCGAGTTGTTCGCCGCCACCACTGCCAAAAATTGGCGTGCGTGCGCCACAATCACCACAAATTAAATAGCTCATATTTTCAACGATCCCAAGGACGGGTACACCCACTTGGCGAAACATATATATGTTGCGTCGTACATCTGCGATCGCTACTTGCTGGGGAGTTGTCACGAGAATTACTCCACAAACAGGGCTTTCTTGGATAATTGTGATTTGAGCATCACCTGTACCGGGAGGTAAATCTATTAATAAATAATCTAATTCGCCCCATTCCACATCTTGCAAAAATTGAGTAATAATTTTATGCAACACAGGGCCACGCCACGCCAAAGGACGATTTTCTTCTACAAGTAAACCAACTGACATTAGTTTAATTCCCTGAACTTCTAGAGGTAAAAACTTATCACCTGTAGGAGTATGAATTACTTGAATATCAGCTTGTCCTAAACCCAACATTTGCGGCACGTTAGGGCCATAAATATCAGCATCAAGTAGCCCGACCTTTGCACCTTGTAATTTTAAAGCGGCGGCTATATTTACGGCTGTTGTTGATTTCCCTACGCCACCTTTACCGCTAGAAACTGCTAGGGTTATTTTAACGCCAGGAATTGTACAAATTTGAATATAAGTTTTTTTACACCAAGTTAGAAATGATAATTTAGATTGAATTTCTGTTTGTAATTGCTGCTGATGGGAACCAATATATAAACGCAAGTAAACATAGTCATCAACTATGTGGAGATTTCGCACCATTCCCAAACTAACGATATCATTTTTTAAGGTAGGCTCGATAACCTCTTTGAGGAGTTGGATGACTTCTTGCTGATGGGGATTAGTATCTGATTTTACTTCTTCCGAATGCTGAAAGGGGGATTGCTGGTGAGACATGATCAGGAGAAGCCTTTCTCTTGGTTATTTACTGCTCCCTTGAGACTATTGCTTTGAATCTTATGAATTGCCCGTTGCGCTTGGATGGACACTTCTTTATCAGGATCGTCTAAGGCTTGTTGTAGGGGGTTAATAACGTCGGGATGAGCTAAATTACCAAGTGCGATCGCAGCTTCTTTGCGTACATCTGCATATTCATCTGTTAATGCTTGAATTAATCTCGGCATAACTTGAATATCTGGAATTTTTTGCAAAGTTTGTGCTGCTGATTTCCGCACTTGCCAATGTTCATCATTTAAAGCTATTTCTAATGCTGAAATTGCTTGATAATTTTCATGGATAGCCAGAGATTTAGCTGCATTCCGGCGAACTTGCCAGTCACTATCATTTGTCAGTGCTTGACAAAGTATTGTAATCACTTCTGTATCTTGTAAATGTTCTAAAGTTAAAGCAGTAGCACGACGTACACTTACTTCCTCATCAAAGATTAAATTCAAAGCTTGCGGACATTTTTCTAGCTGATTGATATATCGCAGTGTCGTAACGGCTGCTTCTCTTAACTCAGGATTTTTTGATTCTAAAAATGGTAAAATCTCGGGTAAAGATTGAATATCATGTATCTTCCGCAAAAGCACCAAAATATTTAATTGAAGATTTACATCATTATTTTGGAGCTTATTTAGTAAAAGCAACAATTCATCTTGTGTAACTAACTCGTTTAATGCTGATGCAGCTTCAGTGCGAATATCTGTATCTGCTGAAGCGAGGCATTCAATTAAAGCCGGGATGGCAACAGGATTAGCAATTTCCCAAAGGGCAGCGATCGCTATTTTTTGAACAGTAATATTTTCATCTTGCAAAGCGATAATCAAAGCATCTACTGTTTCTTCATCGCCTAAATGCTGCAATCTTTTCACAGCTACTATGCGGTCATTTATATTAGGCGATTGCAGCATTTCTAGCCAATAATTTAGGTCATCGTTCATTCTTTTAACACAGTATAATTAACGTAATAAGAAGGGAATCTGCACAGTAATAGCATTTGTTGGACATTCTTTTTCACAGGGTAAGCAAAACCAACACTCATCATATTTCATGTAAGCTTTACCTGTCTCTGGATTTTTTGCCAATACATCCAAGGGACAAACTTCAATACAGGCTGTGCATTTTTCTAGACATTTTGATTCATCAACGATAACAGGAACATCTATTCTCTGATTGATTAAAGCCATAAAATAAATCCATAATTTTGTACTGTAACTGCTAAACGGTAAAATAAATGAGGTAAACTTGCATGAATTATCTCACGATTATATTGTAAGTTGTTTCTGAAAATTCAGTGATTGTTTTATATTGGTATAACCAATTTTTTCATAAAACAAGTGAGCCTCTTTGCGTTTAATATTAGAACGTAACAGAACACTATCACATCCAGCCAGAGAAGCCCACTGTTCAATTTGTTGCATTAAAAAACGTCCAATTCCACTATGACGATAATCTTTATCTACAACTAATCCCAAAATAATTGCTGGAGTCGGAATAACTATTGATTCACAAATATGAGCGTGCGCCCAACCAATTATATACTCATCTTCTACAGTGGCAACATATACAATATGAGCATCGTTATTTTTAATTTTAGTAAGGCGCTGCTCTATTTGTTGATTTGTCACAGAATATTCAAGTTGTTCGCAAAGACTAGCAATTCTCACTACATCTTTAATCTCAGCTTGTCTAATTTTAATCTTCTCACCTACACTAACTTTGTTTGTCATAATTTAAAATTACAATTATTTAGTTATCAAAAGTTGCACGTATAAAACGGTAGCCTATATCAATCTCTGTCAAATTGCGAATATCACCGTATTTTTTGCTCCATTTTCCACTACTTAAATCTGCTGCAAGTAGTTTTACTCCTTGCTCAATTAAATCTTGATTAGCTAAAGCAAAAGACGATATCCCTGCACGTACTTCTGGTTGAAGATATAACTCTGGTCGTCTCCAGCCTGCTGCTGCGAATAAATCAGATAAATCGTATGGTAACAAAAGGGGTATGGCTTCAACACGCCTATTACTATTACTCTGAATTAAATTAACCTGTTCGTTAAGTGGTAAAAATCGTAACGCATCTTCCCACAAAAACGGAAAATAATCATAAAGCCATATCTTCTGAGCTAATCTAATATCAAAACTTAACAAAATTATTGCCCCATCTTTAATTATTCTGTGCATTTCCTGAAAAGCTTTTTCGAGATTAGAAAAATGATGAATTGCCAGGATACTTACAACAGCATCAACAGAGTTATCTAGTAGAGGTAAATTTTCTGCATAGCCAGTAAACCACTTGACTTGCTGATGTTCTACTGCTTGTTTTTGCATCACTACAGAAGGTTCGACAGCATGAACAAGAAATCCTTTATTAGCTAGCGCTAGACTGTAACCACCAGTACCAGCGCCAATATCAGCAATAATGCTACCTTTGGGTAAATTGAGTAAATCAATTAATTTATTGACAATACGGATATCAGTAACGCGAGTTTTTGAGTATTGTTGACCAATTGAATTATATATAGACATATTATAAAAATCCTCAAAATAATTTAAAACAACCCATTTAAAATATAATTTTAGATGAATAAATCAAAAAAACTGTTAGTTAAACAATTCCAGTAAATTTAATAGTTCATTTATCATAAACTTTGGTTTTGCTTCTGGTGGTAAATTTTGATTTTTTCTGTTGTAATAACAAAAATCTATTTTGACTTGTGTTGCTCCCGCATAGTCGTGCTTTAGAGAATCTCCAACGTAAATAACTTCTGCTGGTGTTAAATTTAATCTAGACAAAGCATAATGAAATATTTCAGGAGATGGTTTAGCAAAACCAATTGCTTCAGAAACTACAATTTCTTCAAAAAAATGCTCAATTCCAGCAGCTTGCATTCTCGGTAATTGCGCTGATACAAACCCGTTTGTAATCACAGCCAAACGATAATTATCTGCGAGAACAGTTAGTACTTCATTTACATCAGATTCCATTAGAGCAGAATGATTAAAAATATGCCAAAAACTTTGGCTAAGATTGCTGATTTTCTCTGTTTGTATATCTAATTTAGCAAGTGTACTTCGATAAGACATCTCGATTAATTCATTAGGAGAAAAGGTTTCTCGTTGTCTCCAATACTGGGAATTATAAGTTTCAAAGGCTTGAAGAAAAGTTGTCTCTCTTACTCCCTTTAAATATAAAGATATTCCACAATCTTCAAGCGCTCCCAGAATAGCTTGGCGTTCGCATAGCTCAAAATTCAACAGTGTATTATCGAGATCGAAAATTATTGCTTCGTAGAGCATTTTATAATGGTAATTTTACTTAACAGCAACGCTGTATACATCCTTGACTGTATCGACTTCTACAATGTAAGGATCTACAGGACGTTTAAACAATACCATTTTCCCTAATTCATCTTTCTTTAAATTGACATGACAAAACCATTCCTCATCATTTTTTTCTGGATAATCTAAACGATAATGATAAAGACCCCAACGAGTCTCTTGACGATACAATGATGCTCTGGCTGCCATTTCTGCACAGTCGCGAATAAAGTGAACTTCTAAACTACGCATCAATTCATGAGGGTCACGAGCGCCCATTAAATCTAATGTTTCTTGATATTGCACAAAATGTTTTAAACCAATTTCGATTTTATTACCTGATTTTGGTGGTTGTAGATAATCATTAACTAAGCGTCTTAATTTATATTCGACTTGAGTATGAGGTACACCATTCGGACGAGTTAATGGTGCATAAATTCTGGCTTTTTCAGCTTCTAAAAAATCTCTATCTGGTTCAATAAAGTCTAAATCTTGGATATATTCAATCGCATGAGTTCCGGCTATGCGACCGAAAACAAATGCCCCAATCATGTAATTATGGGGAACGCTAGCCATATCTCCGGCTGCATATAAACCTGGGACGGTTGTTTGAGCGTTTTCATTCACCCACACACCAGAGGCACTATGACCGCTACATAAGCCAATTTCGGAAATGTGCATCTCTACACCGTGAGTCCGATAATCTTCATTTCTACCTTGATGAAAACGTTCTCTACTTGGTCGTTCATTTGCCCAGAGTATTGATTCAATTTCAGCGATTGTATCTTCATCAAGATGAGTCATTTTGAGTTGGATTGGCCCTTTCCCAGAATTTAATTCTTTCCAGATTTCCAACATCATTTGACCACTCCAATAGTCGCAACTAATGAAGCGATTTCCTTCGGCATTAGCTGTATGAGCGCCAAAAGGGCCAGCAACATAAGCACAAGCAGGGCCGTTATAATCTTTAATTAGAGGATTAACTTGAAAGCATTCAATATTGCTGAGTTCTGCGCCTGCATGATAAGCCATTGAATAGCCATCCCCGGCATTGGTAGGATTTTCATAAGTGCCGTAGAGATAGCCAGAATCTGGTAATCCTAATCTGCCGCAAGCACCCGTACACAAGATGACTGCTTTGGCTTGAATGACAATATAATCGCCGTTCCTGACATCAAATCCCACTGCACCGATAGCGCGTCCTTCTTTAACTAATACCCTTGTTGCCATGACGCGATTTGTTACTTTGACTTTGTGGCGTTTGACTTGACGGGTGAGAATGGTTTTTAAGTCTTTACCTTCTGGCATGGGTAGGACATATTTACCTACACGATGCACTTGTTTTAAGTCATAGTTACCTTGGGCATCTTTTTGAAATTTAACACCCCAACTTTCTAATTCTTGGATGACTTCATAACCTAATTTGCCTGTTTGATATACGGCTTTTTGGTTGAGAATGCCATCGTTAGCCAAGGTGACTTCGCGCACGTATTGTTCTGGTGTAGAATGACCGGGAATGACTGCGGTATTCACTCCATCCATACCCATTGCGATCGCACCACTACGACGGATGTTAGCCTTTTCTAAAATCAGCACATCTGCATCAGGATTCGCTTGTCTTGCTTTGATACCTGCCATTGTTCCTGCTGTACCGCCGCCAATGACAAGTACATCTGTTTTAATCCATTGGGTATTGATATTCATATATAAAGTATTTTTTATAGGTTTTGCACAAAATACGGTAAAATCTTGAAGTTACCGTATTTTATCATTGTTAGGGATTTCCAACAAATAAATTATCCAATCTTGTCGGGGATTTTTTTATTTGGAAATCCTTTATTGAGATGTGAAAAAATGTGTAGTGGGCACAAATGTGTGCCCCTACAGTGTGTTGCTTGAAATCTGAGTACCAGATTTTTAGAACAACAGAAATTCGCCGTTTTTCTTGTATTCTTGAAACTTTTCCAAAATAGGGCGATCGTTTAGCATTAATGTAGGTAAGTCCGCCAAATCAAAAAATTCCAGTGCCAGCGATTCTCCATCTAGACAAGCGAGACTGCCTGACCATTCAACGGCTCGCAAAATCAAATTGAAGGTTTGGACGCGATCGCCATTAGGATAGGTTACAGTTTCAAAGGCTGGATTGGAAGAAAACCCCACAGCTGCAAAACGCTTAACCGTTAAACCAGTTTCTTCAAAAACCTCTCGTGCTGAACATTCTTCGGCGGATTCACCTACTTCTGGATAGCCACCAGGTAGCGCCCAAAGATTAAAATCACTTCGTTTTTGCAACAGAACGCGCCCCAAATTATCCTCGATAATCACGTATACGCTAAATAACAGAAGTAGGCGATCGCCTACAACTTGTCGTAACTTACCAAGATAAGAATCTGACCAATTCGCCATAAACGAGAAAGTTTGTAAAGAAAATCTAAAAGTAGCAAATAGCGATCGCCTGAAAACAGGATAATGCACCTGAACAGGTTAATTATTCCCATTCAACCTAGAACTATGGCATCTACAGCTAAAATCCTCGCCTTTGCAGGCAGCACCCGGATTGAGTCTTACAACAAAAAATTGGTAAAAATCGCGGCGGCTGGCGCTCAGGCAGCAGGCGCAGAAGTGACTTATATAGACCTCCGCGATTTGCCTTTACCTCTGTACGATGAAGATTTGGAAGCTCAAGAAGGACTACCTGCCAACGCCCGCACATTCAAGGATTTGCTGATTTCTCATCAAGGATTGCTGATTGCTTCGCCAGAATATAACAGTTCACTCACAGCAGTTTTGAAGAACGCTATTGACTGGGCATCCCGTCCCGCCCCAAATGAAGCGCCATTGGCGGCTTTTGCAGGTAAGGTTGCTACGATTATGAGTGCTTCTCCAGGCGCTCTTGGTGGTTTGCGGGGGTTGGTTCACCTGCGGTCTATTTTGGGAAACATCAAAGTTTTGGTACTACCCGACCAAATAGCAGTAACCAAAGCTTATGAAGCCTTTAATCCTGATGGCACGTTAGTAGATTTTAAACAGCAAGAATCTATTGAAAAGTTAGGCGAGGGCTTAACAAAAATATTGCTGAAGCTAAATTAAACTCTTCAGGTGTTCAGTAAACAGCGAACACCTAAAATATTTAGATGTAAAAAATGGTCGATAGATTGCAACTTATAAATTGACAGTCTTAGACAAAATTGATTTTGGTAGCATTCCATGCACACCTTTTTGGGGACTGTTCACAACTTGCGTGATATGAAAATTCACAGCTAAACTACACAGTACATAAGCATCTTCTGGCGACAAATTGATGAAGCGTTCTAAAAAATCAATCATGTTTTTTAAAGCCAGTTCTAAGGCTTCATCTAAGGTTTGAGCAAACCCCATTGTAATGATATGAGTTGGAGTTTCGGCGATTGGTGTTGTTAGTTGTAAATCTTTGCGAACTTTGAGGGTAATTTTACCGTTCATCGAAGTTTCAATGGCGGTGACATTTACCTCACCATCTCCCTGCGCGGAATGCCCATCACCAATAGAAAATAATGCACCTGGTACGAAAATCGGCAAAAATAAACGAGAACCAGCTTGCAGTTCTCGATTGTCGATATTACCGCCGTAAGAACCTGGTGGGATAGAAGTTCGAGAGGTTTCTGGAGTAGCGACACCAAGAATTCCAAAAAACGGTTTGAGGGGAATTTTTATGCCAGCACCCGCCGGAAATTCCGCGACATTGTTTGTTAAATCTAGAGGAATGAATCTCAACGCAGGTTGAGGAAACTGATGTGGTAAAGCTCCCCAACCTGTACGAATGGCATTGAAGCCGATGGGTAAACTAGGTGCGATCGCATTTAATTGTACTTCTAAAACATCCCCTGGTTCGGCATCGCGCACATAAATCGGCCCTGTGAGTAAATGCGGCCCCCCAGCAATTTTACGTTCTGGGAGAAGATTTTGACAGATGTCGAGAAATTCTGGTGTAAGAAACTCAGATGGTGCTTTGTCATAAACGTAATAACCACTATAAGTTTCTACATCAACAGTATCACCAGAATCAATAGTCAGTGCTGGTTTTAGCAGATGAGAGAAACCACCTAAATGCACAGTTTCTTTTGATGCTTTTAAAATGTAATGAGTCATTGTTGCTTTATTTTTAGTTACGTGTAGCAGCCTAATTAGGAACATTTTCAACCAAAAGCCTCTCGTAGAGATGGCGATTAGTTTCTTTATCTATAGAACTCATATTAGATTGCGTGAAAAAATTCAGTACAACTTAAAAAGGCTTATTGCCTATCACCTATCACCTATCACCTATTGCCTATTGCCTATCACCTATTGCCTATTGCCTATTGCCTATCACCTATCACCTATCACCTATCACCTATCACCTATTGCCTCCTACGCAAACAAGTTCAAAAATAAAATCAGATTTCTATATGCATCCCTACTCCCAAGTGGAAACATCTCGTAGCAAATTAGGAATTTCTCCTTGAGATAACGGAAACTCAAGCAAGGTTTCTCTAATACCCAAATACCCAGATTCAGCAAACGACAAAAGCATTCGCGAAAGCGCTAGCCAAACCTCCGGTTCGTATTCCCAATCACGATAACGTGAAGCTTGACCAGCAATTGAACGTAGCGCCCAAAAATAAGAATTTCTCACCACAGAACCACCCTTCTTAAACTCTGGTAAATCTTCGTGGTGGATAAAAAGTATTTTATTTTCGATTTTAGCTCTCATAACAATTTTAGATTTTAATGGATAGCTTACAAGGGAGGGGAGACGAAGCGTAACTTTAGCAAGGTGGGATTCTTCGGGTTTAACAAGTAATCAGTTAACCTCTGCGTGAATTACTAGGATAAGGTAACATCACATTAACTAGTGTTGGCAGTAGCTATGGTGCAGAATTGGTTGCGGATTACGCATCAAGACGACAAAATCCAACTTTCTTGGCAACGCGGATATGAAAGTCCTCGTTTTGCGTCAGAAGTCGTCTTCCAACAACCCTTCGATAAAGAAAACGCGGCTGAATTGCGCTGGTATTTAGAAGATTATTTACAGTTTCCTTACGGTATTTTTCCAGATAACGCTGTCAAAATTGAACAAAAATTACAGCAATGGGGACAACAGCTATTTGAGCTAGTATTTCGCAGTACAGAGAAAGGAAGAGAGTTTTTTCAGGAAGCGATACGGGAAGGGCTAGATAAGTGTGAACTGGGCATCATTTCTGATAACGCCAACGTGCTGAATTTGCCTTGGGAGTTGCTATATTCCCCCGATTATCAATTTCTTGCACCTTCACTGGGGGGAATGTATCGCAGTCTCAGCAGTCAGGGCGTAAAAGCACCATTGCCAGCAATGCCCAATGACCAACTGAATATTTTACTAGTTATTGCGCGTCCTTACGATCAGCAAGACGTTGGGTTTAAAACCATTGCCCGTCCCCTGCTGGCGGCGCTACAACCGATACGTCAGCGAGTCAATCTTAAGGTATTGCGTCCCCCTAGCTTGAAAGCATTTGAAGCGGAACTGCAAGCAAATAAAGGTTTTTATCATATCGTTCATTTTGATGGACATGGAAATTTTGACAGCGAGACTCAGGGAGTTTTAGTCTTTGAGGATGAACAGGGAAATGAACAAGCTGTCAGTGCTAGGGAAATTGCCCAATATTTAACAGATTGTCGCGTACCAATTTTTGTGCTGAATGCTTGCAAGTCTGGACAAGTAGGCGAAGAAGCTTTTTCTTCTGTAGCGGGACAGTTGGTAAAGTTGGGGGCTAAGGGCGTGGTAGCGATGGCGTATTCAGTTTACGCCAAAGGTGCAGAACACTTTATTGGGCGGTTGTATGGGGAATTAGTCCGGGGAGAGTGTATCGCCACAGCAGTTGCAGCAGGGCGTAAGTCCATGTCTATTGACAAAATGCGCCCCAGTCCTAAAGGAAATTTACCTTTACAAGATTGGCTTGTGCCGGTGTTGTATCAGCAGGAACCCTACACGCCTTTTGTTCCTAAAAAGACAGCACCCAGTTTTGCCGATTTGATGGCGCAAACAGACAACACCCCAGAAAGCAGCAAAGCTGTAGGTTTACCTGATGAAAGCGCCTATGGTTTTATTGGGCGAGATTATGAGATTTTGCGTTTAGAGAGAGCATTTCGGCAAAATCATCTGGTTTTGGTGCAGGGAATGGGCGGCGTTGGTAAAACTGAGTTAGCCGCAGGTTTCGCCAGATGGTTGGATGAAACTCAAGGACGTACAGGCGGTATGTTCTTCACCTCCTTTGAACAAGGTGCGGGGTTGAGTCAGGTAATTAACCAAATTGGTAGGGCGTTGGGCGGTGAGAGATTTTCCCAAATGATGCTAGAACAACAAGAGGCTGTGGTGCGGCAATATCTGCAAACTCATCCTTGTTTATTGATTTGGGATAACTTTGAACCTGTCAACGGTTTTCCTACGGGGAATGAACCATTATTGAGTGGAGAAGAGAGAAATAAGCTGAAGCGGTTTCTTAAGGAATTGCGGGGTGGTAAATCTTGGGTATTAATTACCAGTCGCCGCGAAGAACCTTGGCTAGATTGTGGCTACAGTTTAATCAATTTGCGGGGGTTGTCTCAAGCGGATGCCCAAGAGTTAGCCGCGAAGATTTTGCAAACGGTGGGTGTGGAGAGAAAGAACCTGCCAGCAGAGTATTTAGAGTTGCTGAAATTGCTGGGGGGACATCCCTTGTCGTTGCGGGTGGTGTTGCCGCATTTGCAGACACAGACACCCGTGCAGTTAATTGAGGCACTGCGACGGGGGTTGGATACTTTTAGGGGGCAAGAGGAAGAAGGGAGAGAAAAATCTCTTACTGTGTCGTTGGATTATTCTTTTGCCAAGTTGTCGGAACGTACACGACGGCATTTACCATTTTTGGCACTGTTTTCGGAACGGGTTGATGCAGATTGGCTACATAGTTTTTCACAAAGTTCTGATGGTTATTATGGGCAAGCTTATCGGGCAGTCTTAGGGGAGAACTTGCAAAAACCAGATTGGATGAAAATTCTCAATGAAGCCGCAGCCGCAGGTGTTTTGGAATATTTGGGTTATGAGACTATCTACAAAATTCACCCAGCACTACCTTGGTATTTGCGTCAGCAGTTAAACATAATTACTTCCCAGGAGTTGATTAACGAACTTGAAAAAAAGTTACTGATTTTCTACGCTTATTTGGCGGGTAGCTACCGTGAGAAACTCATCAGCAATGCGGAACTGGCAACTTTTGTGCTGCGGGTAGAAGAACCAAATTTGTTGCAAAATCTGCGCCTTGCCGAACAGCAACAGGAATGGGCTTATGCACAATCGATTCTGCAAGCCTTGGGAGAAGTGTATAAGCGCATAGGGCGCAAACCCGAATTTAAGTCACTGCGACAACGGGCGCTGAAGCATATTGGTATTCACTTGGCAGATGCCAAAGCAAAGGGTAAAGATGCTCTAGATTTCTGGATGTATCTGCGGGGTGGGGATGCAAACGAAGCGTTTCAAAGTGCTGACTTGGAAGGGGCGAGGACAATTTACCAAGAAATTCTGAATCAACTAATAGCTTTAAATGGCTTGTCAATTAATGACAAAATTGCCACTGCTAATCATAATTTAGGCTATGTTGCCCAAGAGCAACGGCAATTTGCTGTGGCTGTTGATTACTACAACAAAGCATTGAAGATATATGAAGATGCTGAGGATTTGTACAGTGCTGCTAGAGAATATCACCATCTGGGTATGTTAGCCCAAGAACAACGGCAGTTTGATGTGGCTGTTAATTACTACCATAAGGCGCTGAAGATATATGAAAATGCCAGGGATTTGTACAGTGCTGCTGATGAATATCACAACTTGGGTGTGGTAGCCGAAGAGCAACGGCAGTTTGATATGGCTTTTGATTACTTCAACAAAGCGCTGAAAATATTTGAAGATGCTAGAGATTTGTACAGTTCTGCCACAGAATATCACGCACTGGGCATGGTAGCCGAAGAGCAACGGCAGTTTGATGTGGCAATTAACTATTATCAAAAAGCTTGGGAAATTTATGAGCAATTCCGTGATTGGTATTGGGCTTCAGCAACATTGGGTAAGTGGGGAAGGGTTTTAGAAGCTCAAGAAAATTACGCTCAGGCTTTGCAAATTTACATTCATGCTTTAGCCATTGACTTAGAGCATAATCAAGATTTTATTGGTTACTATATCAATGCCTTAGCCCGTATGCTCAAGCAGTTAGGAGAAAGCCAATTTCAAGTTATTTGGCGCGAGGCGACGGGTGAAGAGTGCGCGGGTGAGGTGCGCGAGGTAATTTTGACAGCGCGGGATAGGCTAGAAACAGAGTCTTAGGGTGCAGTGCAAAATTTATTGCCAACGTCAAATTATTCATAAGTTTTATTTAAGCATTGCTAGCGATCGCACAGAGCGCACTACCCTAAAGAGCGATCGCATAAGCTTTTGTCAAAAAGTTGTAACCTTAAGCCTTAATGTCGTAACCTTAAGCCTTAATCTTATAATGCTGGTGATTAATGTTGTAACGTTAAGCCTTAAGGTTGTAGCGTTAAGCCTCAATGTTATAAGGTTAAGCCTTAAGGTTGTAGCATTAAGCCTTAATGTTATAGCGTTAAGACTTAATGTTGTAATGTTGGTGACGACAAGACATTCACTTATAACTGCGATCAAAGTATGCAAGCCTACAAGCTCAACGCCACAATTGATGAATCAGGTCATTTAATTATTGACGAACCTCTAAATATTGCTCCTGGAAAAGTGGAAGTGATTATTTTGCAGCCACTTCCATCCTTGGAAACTTCTACTGAATCACAGCCAGAAAAGCCGAGAAGAAAGTCTAAAGTCAAAGCATTTGAAGGTTTATTTGAAAATGCCCCACCCACACCACCAGACTTTGACCCAGAACAAGCCCGATGGGAAGCTTTAAAAGAGAAACATAATCTGTAAAAATCTTGTTAGACACCAACATCATTGTAGATGATGCCCTTGAGCGTGAACCTTTTCTAGAGGCAAGCGAACAAGTATTGGTGCTAGTTGAGCAAGGACAGGTAGAAGGTTATATTTCCGCCTCAACTTTTAGTGATTTGTATTACATTATTCGTAGGGCAAGAGGTCGAGAGTGGACACTTACTTATTTAAGGCAGTTGGTCAACTTTTGCCGTGTCGCTACCGTAGACAGTACCGCAATCAACATGGCACTAAACCTTAACTTTAGAGATTTTGAAGACGCTATTCAATACAGCAGTGCGGTACTCAATCACTTAGATGCTATTATTACTCGCAACCCTAGAGATTTTCCAGTTGCTACTCCCAGAATTATCACACCTGAAGAGTTGATTCAGGAACTAACAAATACTCCATAAATAATTAAGTCAAATATAATATGAATGCCCAATTAACCCCTGTCGAAATCCAAAAATTTCAGCAACTTCTCCCAAACGACACCCCAGCGCAACATGCACTTACTACCCTACAGCACCACAACGGGAATCTAGAAGCGAGTTTTGATGCACTCTGGCAAGAGAAAGTCGGCAAAACAGATTATAGTCAGGGCAAAAAATCTCTCTTACAACTCACCCTCGACGAAATCCGCGCGGAAATCTGTGGTGATGATGGTTTACGGGGCAAAATCAAAGAATACACCAATAACCCTGGTAGTTCTTCTCTGCTCAACAGCATCATTGGCTCCTTGGTTGCGGTTGCGGCAGTACATGGAATACCGATTGATGGTGCGTAGGCGTAGCCCGTCGTAGACATCGCCACAATTGTCGTGTTATATATTATCAAAATTGGAATAAACGTTCTCTGCAAATACACTGAGCCAGATAGCCAGCCAGAGTAAGGGTAAAAATAATATTGTAAAGACGCGATTAATCTCGTCTCTCCTAAATCCCTCATGTCCCCGGTAAATTTCGCAAACGGCTATCCAAATGACTATGATCTGCCAAAACCTTTAACAGTGGCCCATGTGAGCTAAATTCTACAATACTCACCGAAGCAACAGGGCATCCCAAACGAAAACGGAAGCGTCCCACATCAATCCCTAGTACACTACACAGAATAATTCTGATGGTTGCCTTGTGTGAAACAACTAAAACATTTCCACTACTATAATTTTGTTTAATTTCTTCAATTACCTGCAAAGCGCGAGAAGCAATTGTAACAGCCATTTCTCCACCAGTTGGAGCATTCCAAGCCGGATCTGCTGACCAGCGAATATAATCATCGTGATATTCACGGCTAATTACTTCTGGCGTTCTTCCTTCCCACTCACCATAGTTGATTTCCTTTAAACCATCTCTGAGTTGTGGTTCTATCTTTATTGCTTCACATAAAGGTTTTGCTGTCAATACAGTTCGCTGCATTGGACTACAAAATATAGCTGTCCAATCCATAGAACTATATGCGTCAGCAAAAGCCTTGGCCATCTCTAAGCCTTCTGGGGTAAGTTCTGAGTCTATGGAACCGCAAAAAGAATTATTGCGGCTGCATTCTGTCTGTCCATGACGGAGGAAATAAAGAGTTAGACTCACGGTATATTCTCATCGATGGTGAATTTAAGAGCGCTAATAATCAGATATAGCGTTTCCTAATCATAATAAGGTAAATCATAGCCCTCTCTCGAAGAGCGGGGAAGGGGTTTAGGGTGGGGTTCAATACCTACTCAACCGAGAACCGCTATGGTTAATGCCCGTGCTATATTACTACAATTTCATGATATTTGGAATCATCTTCAGATGAAGTCATGCAATTGAGGTTATGTGTAGAAAGCCCCAATTGCTCTAGATGCTTATTATTGAAATTTTAAAAAAATAGCTTTTAAATCTGCTCGAACTAATTGAGTTTTTAACTTCTGAGTTTAAATTTATGCATAAAAAAATTTGTAGCAAGCACTTTAGTACTTGCTACAAATTATCAAGATTAGTTTGCCAAACTAAGATAGTTTAATTATTTAAGTTAGAGACGTAATTAATTACGTCTCTACAAAAAATTTGCCAATCAAGCTAATACTTTGTTTTCTAGCCTTTGCTCAGGGAATATCACAAGAGTTTAGCTTGGTTTTCAAACAATTCACGTTTTTCTGCAAAAATGGAATCCACCCCATTTATATCCCTAGAGTTTCTGCAAAAAAATTATGAATTATTAGTCAATGTTTTTCTTGACATTATCTTTTACGTCTTCAATTCCGTGACGTACTTCACTTTCAGCTTGCTTTGCTTTACCTTTCGCTTTATCTTCTGGATCTCCAGTTAGATTTCCTAATGCTTCTTGGGCTTTACCTTCAACATTTTTAGCAGCTGCTTTTGCGCGATCTTCTATACTCATTTTGTCCTCCTGAGTTTAATAAAAAATTCATTTCAAAGTTATAAACTGACTTTGAAATCCTTTGTGATTACCTTTACACAATAACTTAAAGTTTTTCCTAAAGCCTTCCACCACAAGGCATATTAAACAATTAAAAATTGAAAATTAAAAACTAAAAATCAATAAAAGTAATTGTAGTAAGCGTTCTGGCTGCTGGCTGAATGTAAATTAAAGCAAGAACAGTTTAGTTACCTATGCTCAAAGACATAGAACAAGTGGAAATCTGGTAATCTCTACTTTTGGCTCTTTAACTAAAAACCCAGTTCCGTAGAGAAACTGGGTTAGTAAAGTTATAGGGATATTTTTTTGTCTAATCTAGAAAACCCATCAGGTTTTCAGAATTGTCAATCTCATTTGATGCTATCGGACGATTACCGAATGTTGAATAGCTTTCAGAAATTACCAATGAACTTGACCCAACTGGACGAAGCCCAGAGAGATTGATATTTTCAACAACTTGGAATGTATTAGCACCAATTGGACGAATACCCATTGCGTTATAGGTTTCAACTACTTCTAAGCTACTGGTGCTAACAGGACGCACCCCAGAAATTGAAAGGTGTTCAGCAACTTCTAAGTCGCTAGCGCCTATGGGACGAATTCCAGAAATGGCGAGTGTCCCAGTAGCTCCCACTGGCAGATCAGTAACTTCCTCGACTCTATCAGCATTCAAGCTCTGGTCTTGTTGATTTTCAACTTTCTCTGTAGTTTCCCCTGAAGACTTGGCATTGTTTTGCCGAGAACTGGTTGCTTTGCCAGCGCTGCTAATAGCCATAAACGAAGACCTCTGATTTGTTAATTGAATTTTACAATAATTAAGGAAAGATGAAATTTTTTCCCATATACCTTAGAGTTTAACCTTAAAAAACCTCACATAGATATAAGAATCTTTAAAACTTATACATAAGTAAATTTAAATTAATAATTTTTGTAAAAAATTATTACCATTTATTTAATCTAATAAGCCAGCTACAATAGATACAGGGCGAAATTGTCACCATGAGATAGGGTATTTTCAGCAAAATTGTATGACAGAATTTTGTCTTCAAGCTCCCTTTAGTCCTACAGGCGATCAACCACAAGCGATCGCACAATTAACTGCTAGTATCCAATCAGGCAATCGTTATCAAACTTTACTTGGAGCTACTGGAACTGGTAAGACATTTTCGGTAGCAGCAGTTATTGAGAAAATTGGCAAGCCTACTTTAGTTCTGGCGCATAACAAAACCCTCGCTGCCCAGCTTTGTAACGAGTTGCGGGATTTCTTTCCCAACAACGCAGTTGAGTATTTTGTCAGCTACTACGATTATTATCAGCCAGAAGCGTATATTCCCGTTACCGATACTTATATTGAAAAAACGGCAGCGATTAATGATGAAATAGATATGTTGCGGCATTCAGCGACGCGATCGCTTTTTGAACGCCGTGATGTCATCGTCGTTGCTTCCATCAGTTGCATCTACGGTTTAGGAATGCCAGCAGAATATCTGAAAGCTGCCATCCCCCTTCAGATAGGTATGGAAGTAAATCAACGCCAAATTTTACGGGATTTGGCAAACGTTCAATATAGCCGCAACGACATAGAAATGGGTCGGGGAAAATTTCGCGTCCGTGGTGATGTCTTAGAAATTGGCCCAGCTTATGAAGACCGAATTATTCGTGTGGAATTCTTTGGCGATGAAATTGACGCGATTCGCTACATTGATCCGGTGACAGGTGAAATTCTCAAGAGTTTGGAAGCGGTGAATGTTTACCCAGCACGCCACTTTGTCACCCCAGAAGAACGGTTAGAAGTAGCTTGTAATGACATTGCAGCCGAATTAAAACAGCAAAAACTAGACTTAGAACAAGCAGGGAAACTATTAGAAGCGCAACGTATAGATCAACGTACACGCTATGACTTAGAAATGCTGCGCGAAGTAGGTTACTGCAATGGCGTTGAGAATTATTCCCGTCATTTAGCAGGAAGACAAGCTGGAGAAGCACCAGAATGTTTAATTGATTATTTTCCCAAAGATTGGCTACTAGTTATAGATGAATCTCACGTTACAGTGCCACAAATTCGTGGGATGTATAACGGCGATCAAGCTAGAAAAAAAGTTTTAATTGAACATGGATTTCGGCTTCCTAGTGCTGCTGATAACCGTCCTTTAAAAGCCGAGGAATTCTGGGAAAAGGTGAATCAGTGTATTTTTGTTTCAGCAACTCCCGGAAATTGGGAATTAGAAGTTTCTGAAGATCATGTAGTTGAGCAAGTGATTCGACCAACTGGGGTGGTTGATCCAGAAATTTCTGTGCGTCCTACAGAAGGACAAATTGATGATTTGTTGGGAGAAATTAAAGATAGAGCCGATCGCCATGAACGAGTGTTAATTACCACATTAACCAAGCGGATGGCGGAAGATTTAACCGAATATTTGCAAGACCACGGTATAAGGGTAAGGTATTTACATTCCGAAATTACTTCTATTGAGCGCATCGAGATTTTGCAGAACTTGCGCGAGGGAAATTTTGATGTATTGGTTGGTGTGAATTTGCTGCGGGAAGGTTTGGATTTACCGGAAGTTTCATTAGTAGCAATTATGGATGCAGATAAAGAAGGTTTCTTGAGAACCGAGCGTTCCTTAATTCAAACTATTGGTAGAGCCGCGCGTCACGTTCAGGGACAGGCGATTTTGTATGCCGATAATTTGACAGGTAGCATGATTAAAGCCATTGATGAAACAGATAGACGGCGTGGTATTCAAACAGCACATAATCGACTGCATGGAATTACACCACAACCAATTGTCAAAAAATCAAGTAATGCGATTTTGGCTTTTTTAGATGTATCTCGGCGGTTAAATGCAACTGACTTGAAAGTTGTAGATGAACATATAGATGAACTGCCATTAGAACAGATTCCAGGATTGATTACTCTGTTAGAAGCGCAGATGAAAGAAGCGGCGAAGAAATTGGAATTTGAAGAGGCGGCAAAATTGCGCGATCGCATCAAACATCTGCGGGATAAAATGCTAGGACATTAATGTGAATCTTCTGCTGACCAATATTCGCCTAATAATATGAATTACGTTTAGCCGGAGGTGTGGTTCAACTCCGGCGCTAGGCTAATGTATCATCTCCTTAAGTTAGTCTCATTTTCAATTAATTCAAAAAATTGCGAAATCTGTTCAGTCGAGCGAATGTGATAAACACTTTTAGTACTTTGAGCTTGCTTGATGTACTCACGATATTTTGGGGTCAAATATTTGTGACATAACCAAAGCACGCGGTAGCTAGTAAGCGAACTCTTAAATATTGGACTATTTTGGGGCCAGCCTTCTGGCGGTTTAAAACGGCCTGTGATTAGTCGTTTAGTTACCCACCAGAAATGCACATATAGCGGTAGATCGATAAAAATTAGAGTATCCGCCTCGTTCAGTCTCAGCCAGACGGTTTCTATGGAACCAAACCCGTCAATAATCCAACGGTCAGTAACCAAAATTTTCTCATGGATGTGCTTATATTCTTCTTGTGGAACCTCAATACCGCCTGATTGATATTGAATCTTGTCTAAGGCGTGAAGTGGCAAACCAGTGATTTCCGATAATCTTTTGCTCAGAGTTGATTTACCGCCTCCAGTATTGCCAAACACCGCTACTTTTTTCATCGCCACTTTCCTTTTAGTGCAATTAAGTCATTTAGTAAACTAGATTGAGGTATGAAACGAAACCCAACAATCCCAGTCCTTTAAATGTCTAAGAAATGCTTCTACCGGACAGACACGCTGGCTTCATTTATATTTTATCTGTCACCGATGAAGCTAGCCGTTGTTCTGACGACAAAGTATAAATATTGACATTAGAAGCGTTAATGTGAATCTCATACTGACCAAATATTAGCCCAAATTGAAATAGCTGATTCCAGTCTCAAGTATGATCGAGAAGTAAAAGCGAACGCATACTCTAAATACTTTTGTTGCTAGAGTTCTTTTGTTGAATTCTCAGCAAATTATAGTTGTCTAACTAGCTAAAGGAGAAGCATCATGGCTGTATATTTAATTGCAGACGTAAAAGTTACTGATGATGCCTGGATTTCGGACTACGCAGCAAATGTTCACGATATCGTACATAATCATGGAGGGAAATACCTTTCCCGCAGTGGCAATATTACGACTATTGAAGGCGAGGGATTAGGAACAACATTGCTTGCTTTGCTGGAATTCCCTTCTCTGGAAGCAGTACAAGCGTTTGTTAACGATCCAGCCTATGCAAAATATCGTCAAGCTCGTCAGGCTGGTAGTATCAGCAGGTTCCATATAATCGACGACACCGATGTTGCTGGAACTATACCGTATTTACCAAAAGCTTAATATCTATCGTCGATGTATAATTTGGGCGATATATTGCGGCTGGAATCGGTGGATGTAGAAATAGCGATCGCTGATTTGTACCGTCAAGTGCAGTTTGAAACCGAAGTAACAGATGCGTAGCAAATAAGAGTCTACATGGAGGATAAATAACATATATTCTGAGCTAGACTAATGTGAAAAAATAGATACATGACCTCGCTTATTAAAGAAATCCGTCAGAAAGTTGCTGATGAACAATTTGAGTTTTCCAAGCACGCCGTTGATCAATCCATCTTGCGACAAGTTCAGGTTCAAGAAATCAGAGAGGTAATTGCTAATGGACAGGTTATTGAAGACTATCCAAATGATAAGTACGGCCCAAGCTGTCTCATTAGTGGTTTGACCCAAGCTCGAAGACCCATTCATGTTCAATGTAGCTATCCCTCTCGTCCATTAGTCAGAATTATTACTCTGTATCAACCTGACCCACAGAAATGGGATGAAAACTTTACACAAAGGAAAAAGCGTGGCAATGATTGATGAGCAAGAAACGCTAGTTGAAAAAAAGGTAACTTACACCTTAGAGCTAAATGGACAGATATTCATGATTGAGAACGTACCTGCTCGCGTGAATGAAGAAACAGGAGAACAATTTTTTTCTCCATCAACTGTAGAGCATTTACAGCAAATTATCCTCAGTGGGCAACAGCCGGATCGCTTCACTGAAATTCCTGTTTACAACTACGCGGCATAATTATTGCAGATGCCCATTTGTACCGTCAAGTGCAGTTTGAAACCGAAGCCACAGAAAATTGACATGTAATCCTTTTTTTGTATGGGTATTGAAGCCAGCTATAGGCGTGTAACACCTCAAGAGTTTGAAAGATTGTAAAATGAGGTTGCCTATGCAGGTGTTTATTTTGGTGATGACTTAGAAACGGATGAAGAGATTTATGCCTACTTTGAAACCCTAAGAAATAGCGATCGCTATCTCGATATCGATAAGTATTGGCACTCACTTCACTTCTTATTTACAGGCGTTTCATACGATAGTGAAAACAATGGTGATATGTTGCTGCATAAAGTGTTTATGGGCGGTTCAGCAACGCCTTGGGAAGCTGGATATGGGATGGTACGTTATCTGACAGTAAGTGAGGTTAATGAGATGTCCGAGGCGTTAAATAATATTTTAGAGGACGATTTCAAATCACGTCTCGACAGTTTGCTTGGTTTTCATGAGAGCAGAGTTTACATGGAGCCACATATTTTCGATTTATATGTTCAGTTCGTTAAGTTTTTCAATGTAGCGGCACAAGAGGGCAATATAGTACTTTTATCACTAGATTAGCGAGAAAGATTTTAATCTGACCCTCACGAATTTGGTTTAGGTAAAAAGTGATAGCGAATTCATTGCTAGTTATAGCATTGGTAGAATAATGAAAACTTGGAGAGTTCCAGAATCAATTAATAACTGTAGTGACCAGCAAACATTGGTAGCTTATCTAAAAAAACTTAGTTTATGCTCGTTCGTAACTTCTTATGTACCTGTGCTAAATACCACATATAATCATCAATTTTATAATTATCAGCAGCTTTCACTATATATTCCTGAGCTAAATCAAGATTATTTTGAGCTTCGTAATATAATCCCAAGTAAAGATGACTGTAAAAATTTCCCTTAATACCTTCTGATTGACCCACAGTTAAAACATCATCTGGTGTACAATTTTCTGCATATAAATCATATACACGCTGCATAATACGTCGAGGGTCATTTTTTACAGTTAGTAAAGAATTACGCGCCTCTTCAACACCTAACGAACGAGCTATGCAGAGATATCGCCATACTGTTTCTTCTACATCTTGAGCATTTACAGTCAAATCTATTTCAAATTGTTCAGCGCCTTCAGCAAATCTTTCTGCATAATAATACGATAATCCCCGTTGCCAGAGGTAGGGTTTAATACGAGCATCCAATTGCTCTGCTGTGTCGAAATCTTGAATAGATTCATCAATTTTGGCCAGTTGAAAATTAACCATGCCTCGACGGATGTAAGCATTGGGATTTTTCGGCTGATTGCGAATGGTTTCGTTCCACCGTTGGAGTTGATTTTCCAAGGAATTTGAGAAAAACATGAGTTTGCCTAGCTAATATGCATTAAACCTCTTGCAAAAGTGCTTTTTGCACTCTTGTGGGAAAAGGGTAAAGGTTATGGTTCGGCAAGCTCACCAACCGGGGGAAAGGCAAAATACAGAATCTTTCCCTTTCCCCCCGCCCCTTATCCCCAGAGGGGGCCCCACCTTCCCCTTTTCCCGACAAATGCCAAGAAGTCTATTAAATAGAATATTTTCAGGCTTGAGGAGAATTCGTCAACCCCTAAAATAAGTCAAGTTTTGTCATACTAAATTCTTGGCGTTATATTTCCACTTTTCCATGACTAGCGTAATTGAGTTTCCTTGGCAGCAAGCGACCATTATTCTTCACAGCCAATATCTAATAAATAGTTTTCAGCATTGGACAGGAAATTCTTTGCTAGATGCCAATGGTTCACCACTTGAAACAGCACAAATGCTATTTGAAGCGCCCTTTGCCTTAGTTTCTCACGGCACTGAATCAGACCCAATTTTCAACTACGGTAATCGCAAAGCGTTGGAACTATGGGAGCTTTCTTGGGAAGAATTTACCAAAATGCCTTCGCGAAAATCGGCTGAAGAAGTAGTGCAGGAAGAACGCGATCGCTTATTATCAGAAGCAGCAACTAAAGGCTTTATCACCAATTATTCGGGTATCCGTACTTCTAGCACTGGTAAACGCTTCTGTATAGAAGATACCATCCTATGGAACATCTTAGATGAACAAAATCAGCACTGTGGTCAGGCTGCTTTCTTCTCTAACTGGAAATTTGTGGCATGATGCTTACTGTTTCAGGGGAAGATCCTACAAGAAATTTTAAAATATCAAACAGAGATCCATCCACGGGGTAGAAGAAACTACTTGTAGAATTCAGTATTGTGAAACTACTGTCTTAAAATTCAGGAAAAAACGCTCGTGGTTCCCATTAGAGATAATAATCCGACAACAATCACCCCTTATGTGACTTATGGACTGATTGCTGTTAATGTCCTCGCTTTTCTTTATGAAGCAAGTCTTCCCCCACAAGCATTAAATGGATTTTTACACCTTGCGACTGTAGTTCCACGAGAACTGACTTTAAGCTTTGGCGGCATCTCTGTACATCAACCAGTTCCAGAATGGGCAACTTTGATTACTTCCCAATTTTTGCACGGTGGTTTCTTGCACTTAGCTGGTAATATGTTGTTTCTCTGGATTTTTGGTAACAACGTTGAAGATAAGTTAGGTCATGCCAAATATTTACTGTTTTATTTATCTTGCGGTGTTTTGGCATCTTTGACCCAGTGGTTCTTCGCTCAAGATTCTAGCATTCCTTCTTTGGGTGCAAGTGGTGCGATCGCAGGTGTTATGGGTGCATATATTCTTCGCTTTCCCAACGCCGAAGTTCTCGGCGTTGTACCTTTAGGGTTTTTCTTCCCGACTTTTCGTGTTCCGGCATATTTCTTTTTAGGATTCTGGTTTCTCGAACAAGCCTTCTACGGGCTTACTAGTCTCGAAGCACGTACCAACATCGGTATGGAAAGTGGCGGTATTGCCTACTGGGCACATGCCGGCGGGTTTATCTTCGGGGCAATTCTCGGCCCCCTGTTGGGTTTATTTAGCGATAAATCCCAAGAAGAATCTTGGTATAAGTAATTTATAATTGTATCATTGTTCCCCTCACTTATACTGATTAATTTAATAAGTGAAATTGCCTAACCTTCGCAACTGCTAACCTTACAAGCTATATTGCAGTTAGTCAATAATTTAGGAAAAACACCTGTGTTTCCCCTCTACGATGAAAATCCGACGCGAATCACCCCGTATTTCACCTACGGGTTAATTGGCATGAATATTTTAGTTTTTATTCACGAGGTGAGCCTGTCACATGCACAATTGAGTCAGTTTTTAAGTGAGTATGCAGTAGTGCCTCAAGAGTTAACCACCAATTTGAATGGAGAGTGGATAACGTTATTTACGTCGCAATTCTTACACGGTGGTTGGTGGCACTTAATCTCAAATATGGTGTTTCTCTGGGTTTTTGGCAACAATATTGAAGATCGATTGGGCCATGCCAAATATCTGATTTTTTATTTGGCGTGTGGTGCTTTAGCTGCCTTGTGCCAATGGTTTATTGGCATGAATTCTGAGATTCCTTCTTTGGGGGCAAGTGGTGCAATTTCTGGGGTTTTGGGTGCATACATTATCCGTTTTCCCCAGGCTAAAGTCATGACCTTAATATTTTTAGGGTTTTTCATCACCACAATTAGAGTGCCAGCACTAGTAATAATTGGACTTTTCATTGTGCAAAATGTCATATCCGGTCTTGCTACCCTGCAAACAGCCGCTAATATGACTGTGGAAACTGGTGGAGTTGCCTACTGGGCACACATCGGTGGTTTTGTTTTTGGGGTAATTCTCGCTCCCCTATTTGGCTTATTTCGGCGCGACTAAATACAACATTTCCCAAAACTCCTAGTCAAACAATTGCCACCTATCAATCCTCTGCGTTAAAACTTCCATATTTGGAAACTATTAGTTTTTGTTGGCACTCGCTGAAACTTCTTCTGATTCTTTTACCTCAGATGTAAATGTTGATGGTTTTGAAACTTCTTCAGATACAGAAACGATGATATCAGCACCATTGATAATTGCTCCCAATAACCCTAGTTCCGATTCAACCAATTGATCAACGGCTTCACCTAGCATATTCTCTTGTGTATAGTGTGGTCGTGCCACTAGTATGATCCCATCGCTGTAGGGTTGGATTAACAAAGGGTCATTGGATATGCTTAGAGGACTAGTATCTAAAATAACTAAATCAAAACGTTCGCGGACATCTTCCATCAGCCGCCGGATTTCGCTTGATTCAAGAATAGCAGCAGATTGGCGGACAGGGCCAGGGCTGGGAATAATGTATAAATTTTCTACATCAGGAACCAAACGAATACATTCACTCAAATTAGCGTAATAACGCAGGGGTTCGAGACTGGACTCTGGGTCAGGAATTACTTTTAAGGATGCACTACGGGAAGGCGATCGCAAATCTGTTTCGATAATCAAGGTTCTTTTACCAGCACGGGCTGAAGCAACACCCAAGTTATAAGCACTCGCCGTTTTGCCCTCTAGGCTACTGGTGCTAGTAATCAACACCACCTTTAAGTTTTTACCACCAATGCGGCGCAGATTACTACGGAATTTCTCATAAAATTCTAAATAAGGAGAGTCGGCGGAAAGCAGTACTGGCACAGCATCTGGAGCCAAATCATCAACTGGCATTAAAGGCAACTCTCCCAACACTGCCACTTCTCGTTGCTTGAGGCTCTGGCGGATATCCTCTCTGGTTTTGAAAGTTCCTTCCAACGCTCCCAACAAAAATATCACTCCGCCACCAATCACCACACCTAAAAAACCACCCACAGCAAGGGTAATAGGCACACTCTTCGGAGGTTTGAGATCGGGAGTGACTGTAGGGCGTCTGGCAATGCTGAGACTGCTAGTAGTTTCTGCCTCTGCGGTTTTGGCATCAGTTAGCTTCACCTGCATTTGGTCATAAATGCCTTTTTTGAGTGCAACCTCCTGTTCTAAACGCGATCGCTCTAATTGCTTATTGGGTATCAGAGAATACTCTCGCCGTAGTCGCGCTTCTTGTTGGATTTCTTGAGTTAGTTGTTGTTGCAGCGTCTCCCGTTGGGTTTGCAAAGACACCATTTGGTTTGCCAATTGCTGGCGGGCCGGATCTAAGCTACTTTGGGTGCGAATACCTGTAACACTACCCTGAAGCGGAGCCGCCGTCCCATCACCACCTAACACCTCCGAAGCACGTTGTTGCAGCAATTCCTCAGCAGCTTGTTTCTGACGGAACAACTGAACCATCGTTGGGTGTTCTGGTCGCAAATCTTTTCTGAGTACGGCGATTTGCGACTCACTTTGATAAATTTGCGCTCGTAAATTACCAATAATTGGATCGGCACTCAAAGCAGAAGAAATATAAGCCTGTCCGACTGTTAAGCCTAACTTATTTTGTAAACTGCGAACTTGACCATCAACCCCAGAAATAGTTAATTGAATTTGCCGTTGTAGATTTTGGCTGGCAGTAATGGCGTTTAACAAGCTACCATTCTCTGCTGCTAATATTGCTGTTCGCTCGATGCGATCGTACTGTTCCAGCTTCTTTTCAGCAACTTGCAGTTCTCGTTTAGCTTGTGGTGTGCGATCGTTAATCTTTTCAATAATTGCTTGTAATCGCCCAGTATTGATATCACTGCTCAACTTGACCATTGCTTGCATCAATTCTGTCAAGACCTGAATACCTCGTTTGGCATCAGTATCTACATATTTCAATTCCAAGACACTAGATTCCAATTCTCCAGTCCTGGGATTTTTTTTAGGAACAGAAAGGACGACACTGGAACCGAGCTTTTGCGGTTTGATCCCGACTTTTTCTGCCACTGCTGAAATTATCTGGTTTGACAGTAAAACTTCCTGATTCAGCTCTTTTCCTTGCTGTTGGATTTCACTACCAGTTGCAGAGAAAGAAACTGGTGGACCACTATAAGTAAGTGCGGCAGATGCTATATAGCTAGTAGGTGGCTCTGGTTGCATAGCCACCACTGTTGACCCGGCGACAACTAAAGCAAAACTAGCTAGTCCAATCCACTTGTACTTATCAAAAGCAATCAGATAGCGCTTAACAATTGGTGGGGTCATGGTCGCTTCGCTCCAATTAAAAATTCAAAATACCCTACGGGAACGCCAAGGGCGTACAAAATTCAAAATTAGGAAGCACCAAACTAAAGATAGTGGCTTTGAGATAAGTACGCTATCAACTTCCTACTGTATATACCGATTGATATCTTTAAGATTTTTCCATTAACAAATTCCAAGATTAAGTTGGAGATATGGCTGATTCCACTCCCAACTATATCCAGATTGTATCGTTCTTTTAGAGTCACTAATTTGCTCAATTGCCACCGAAGTTGTCAAAAAACCGGAGAAAGGATTGCACATTGAAGAAAGGTTGGGTGATGGTAGTCAGTAAATTAGTAATTCTACCAATGAGGTTCCGACCAACAACAATAACATCATTATCTTGAAGGGCCACATTTTGAGATGCATCACCACCTAGAGCTTTTTTAGCATCAAGTTTTTGGGTAACAGCTTTACCTTGTTCAGGATCAAAGCGAACCAAGGCGATATCTCGGAGGTTAGCAGTGTCAAGATTTACTCCTCCCAAAGCATCCACAAATGTACTACCATTAGGCAAAGCTTGCGTGGAAATACCTCCTGCTGCGTAGTTTAAAACCCGGACTCTAATCTGTGGTGTTGACAATGATGAACGTGCTACCAAATTGCGGTCATAACCGTCATCATTACCAACTTCACGACGGGGTATGAGTATCGCATCTCCATCTTGTAAGCGTAAATTCGGGATTGAACCGCCATCTTGCAGTGCTGCATATAAGTCAATAGTTTGTGAAATCACAGAACCATCGATTAACTTTCGGCGTACTTGCACCTGTCGCAGGTCTGCATTCAACGTTGAACCACCAGATATTAGCAAGGCATCAGCAACGCGCGGTGTTGTTGAATTAATTGGATAAATTCCTGGTCGAAATATTTCCCCGCTAATAGTAACTTGAACTGGTCGGGTGCCTACCAAGGATACTACTACGATTGGATCTGGTACAATGCGACTCAAACCCAAGCGAATTTTTTCTTGAGCTTCTTGCAAAGTTAAACCTTGTAAGAAAACTGTTCCCAGTAAGGGCACTACAATATTACCTTCTGGGTTGATTAATGCTTGAAAGCTCAAATCTGGAAAGCGCTGAACCGAAACGCTAATTCCATCTCCTATGCCCAAGCGGTATGGGCCAGGAGGACGCTGAAGCACAACGCCAATTGCATCTCCTGGGCCCAAGAGGTAGCGGCTGAGTTGTGGGGAAATTTCGTTATTTGTACCTGGAGGTACAACCTCAGTACCTGGCACAGGCGAGGGAGGTTGCCCTGGTGATTGTCCTTGAAAAGGAAAAGGCTGCTGGGCAACAACAAGTTGGATAGGTGTTGTTAAGAAAACTCCTACTTGAAGACTAACAAAACACAGGGCGCTGAATCCACGCATAATAATATATGTAATAACTGGCATCTATGAACATCGGTGCAGAAAATACTGATGTAGAAATTAGTCGCGCCGAGTGGTTATTTTACTCTAAAAATGTCCTAGATGTCTCTTTTGCCTGCAAGTATTTACCAAGAAAAAGAGAAGAATTTTTCTAAATTTTATTTCTAACTTCATATTATTAACATTTTTTAGGTGAGTTTCAGCCTCAAGGCAATTTATAGAGATACTTTTGATGAATCTCTGCACAAAAGCATCTGTACCAGACTCTACAGAGAGCCTGCCATTAATGCAGCTTGCACTGTTTCTCCAATAGACTGGGCTAAAGACCAAGATGTTTCTACTTGCCCCAAAGGTTCCATTGGTATTAAAATACTTACGCCTACCCAAGGAGTGCGTTGCTTGCGCCACTGTGCCAATTGATCCGCCACGAACCAGTGAAAAGGTGATGGATTTCCGCCGTCTGGCATAGCATACCATTGCAAAACAGCGAATGTTTGCTGTGGTGTGACCGCCCGAAAAAACCTGGCTTTTACTTGCGTTTTGACATTAGAAGCCAACTTTGCAGATGGTTTGACAGTAAATTCACCAGAACGAGATTGAGCAACATCCCACTTTCCCCAGCGTGATCTTCCCCAGCCGTTAACGTCTGTCCACTCTACCTCTGGTTGATCCATAGGCCCATTTTGCGGCAGCAAAAGCAGGATTGCTTGGGATTCGGAACCTTCTTTTTTAATTACCTGCAAAGACCATTTATGTTCGCCAATTTGCTGTTCTGCTTGTTCAATGGTTTGCCAACCAGGAAGGGTTAACCCAGCCTTGCGGATCTGTTTTAATTCGTGGAGGGTAGTAACAGGTGGCGGCTGTTTCCATTGCCAGTGTCCTGTTAGGTATCCGGGAACCCCTGCTATTACTAGCAGCAGTAGCAATAACAAAAGTGCTACTACCTGACTCAATTGGTTTTCTTTGAAAAACTTGGAGAAGGAAGTCATCAGTAAAATTTGCAATACTTAGGCAAAATTTTACTTTATAAAATAACATTGTGAGTTCAGTAATATTTAGGACTTACGTATAAGTGATGAAAAATTAAGGGAGTGGGGAGTTAGGAGTTGTTTATTGGGAAGAATTCAATCCCAATGCCCCATGCCCCTCAGGAGTGCTGAGTAATGAGTGCTGAGTGCTGAGTGGGGAATCTCATTTCTTTACTCAGCACTGGGAACTCGGAACTCGGAACTGTTTTGCCCAATGCTTCTAACTTTCTGCTTCTTGCTGAGTTTCTGGAGATGGGGAGAAATAGTTATTAATCCAATTCAGTAAGGGCACTAATGACACCAGCATACAAGCAGAGTAGAGATCGCCACCCCAACCCTCATGCAGCCATTTAAAAGCCGCTTCTTGACCTGTGCCGTGAAAGAAAGTTAGTAAAGTATTACGAATGATATTGGCAATAATACTAACGATCGCAGCAGTAGATAAAAACGATATAGTTGTACGGCGTGAAGACAAAGAATCTGTCCAATAAAGCAGCATCAAGCCGACGTAGAGAGTCGTAAACAACATTTTCAGCCCTGCACAATAGGGCGCAACTTCCACAATCCGTCCTCCCACGTAAAGATTGATCTCATCTACAGTTACTTCCATACCAAATTGATTCAGTATGAAGCCTGCTGTGCCAGCGATAAAGCTTTGGAGAGGCATGGTATAGGGAGCAATAAGATAGGGTAATGCTGTTGGGGTTGCTAAAAATACTAGTAGCAGGGGGAATCCTTGTAATTGCAAACCAGCTATTCCCTTAAACCACAAGCATAATCCTACCAATATAACGGGCAAGGATAGGTTAACCCACTCTGTAACCCCGCTCAGATAAAAAACTGCGCCTAATAATAATAAAACAGCGCCCAAAGGATGGATGGTATTTGGCAAACGTTTCCACTTTTTCCGGTTCATCCAGCCTAGATAAGCCGCAAATGGTAGACCAATAATCCCGTGGCTGAAATATTCGTGTTCTGTACTAATATTCTTGTGTAGCCAACCATCCAACCAATGTAGCAATATCGGAGCATAAAGCAGCAGCAAAACGCCTAAAATAGCTAGGTTTAACAAGCCTGATGCGTTTATGTTTTTAACCTGTTGCCGGAGTGCCATGATTTTAAGTAATTCAAAAACTGTCAGTAGTCGGTGGTCAGATTTTTTGCCGTTGAATTAACTTCAGGCTACCACGCTGCCAAGGTCAGCAGCAGACAGGTTATCTGCTTTATAACTTGTTGAGACTGCATTAGCGATCGCTGCTACAACTTCTTTAACTTGGCTACTACTCAAACCAGGATACATCGGTAATGATAATATTTGCTTTGACAACTTCTCTGCCTGGGGAAAATCTCCCGGTTGATAGCCTAAGTTGGTGAATGCTGGCTGGAGATGACAAGGAATTGGGTAATGAATACCAGTTTGAATTCCCGCTACTGTAAGTTTTTCCTGGAGTTGCTGACGTTCTATTGGGCAAGAATCATCAACTTTAATCACATAAAGATGATATACGTGTCCTGTATCACTTTGATTTTCTATAGGGATAATTCCAGCAGCTGCTAAGGGTGCTAGTTCAATATCATATTGTTGAGCAATAGTCAAGCGATCGCGATTCCACTGTGGCAAATATGGTAATTTCTGGTGCAAAACTGCTGCTTGCAAAGTATCCAAGCGGCTATTCGTACCTGGTTCAGTATGAAAATACTTTTGCGATGCACCATAATTTCGCAAGCGTACCATCTTTTGGGCTACATCTGCATCTCGTGTCAGCAACATTCCCCCATCCCCAAATGCTCCCAAATTTTTGCTGGGATAGAAACTAAAAGCTGCTGCTATTCCTACAGAACCAGCGTGATATCCGTCTCTTTGGGCGAGGTGTGCTTGGGCGGCATCTTCAAAAATTAGGAGTTTATAGGTATCGGCAAAGTTAACTAAATCTCGTGGTGATACCATCTGACCATAGAGATGCACAGGGATAATTGCTTTGGTTTGAGGTGTAACTGCCTTTGCTGCTTCTCTTAAATCAATTAAAGCAGTTTGGCGATCGCAATCTACCAAAACTGGCTTGGCACCAGCGTGTAGTACTCCAATTAAGGTTGCGACAAAAGTATTTACGGGTAAAATCACTTCATCGCCAGCACCAATATTACACGCTTGTAATCCCAGAGCGATCGCATCTGTTCCTGATGCCACACCAACTCCATAATCTGCACCAGACGCTGCCGCAAATGCTGCTTCAAAATCTGAGAGTGCTTGCCCTAAAATAAAATCTCCCCGTTCCAATACAGATTGGATTGCATCTTGCAATTGCGTTTGAATTGGTTCATGTTGTAACTTCAAGTCTACAAAAGGAACTCTAATAGTCGTTTGATTCATTAGCAGTTGTCCTCAAAAAATATTTCCTCGTATGAAAAAAATAGAAAGCCCTGCACAATTTTTGACGTAAAATTGTAATAGCTTTAATCTATTGGATAAAAACTTAGATAAACTATTTAGTCGGCTATGGGTAATTTAAAATTACGCCCTATTTATTTGAGCATCCGAAGTTGCCATTAGATTTCTCTGAAGCCACCACTCCAACTTATCTCAAAAAGCTTATAAACTAAGCTTTTTCCTAATTTAGTAGCTTGCTTACTCATAAGGATATAGGTTGGTCTATTTACGTCATCCTGCACTAGGAGTATCATTTTTTGGTGCTATTTGTTATCAGTAAAACTGGCTAGCTTTAATTACACTAATACATAATTTTTTAAGTAAATTTACTTTTAATGTTTCAGTAAAAATTTTCCCTTATATACATAAAGAATCACAGCCCCTTTGTATTGTATCCTTAGCATTAGCTTACCCTGGCTGAATCAAAATCTAACGCAGTCTGATTGTAAAATTTCAAGCAATAAAGGCTACACCAGTGCTAAATAAAGAACATTCAGCACCAGTAACTAGTAACTAGCGGACACTACATTGTCGGTTTAATGGAAGGGAGAAAAATTTTTGCCCTAAATTTGTTTGTCAGAGGCAAAATTAGGGAATGCTTAAAAATAGCAATTGATAACCTAGAAATAGGACTTGGATCAATTACACGATAGAGAAATTATTAAGGTAGCAGTGGCAATGATAGAGCCTGAAAACAAATTATTTGCCCTAAAGGATGGTTGGGATTCTCATGAATCAAGAGAACAGCAACGCCTCAAAGCTTTGTCAGATTTAGGTTTGCGGCAACCAGAAACGATTCCGGTTTTTGAAGAAGCCACACAGACTGCTGCCCACTTTTTGGAAGCGCCAATTTCCATATTGGGATTTGTAGATCAAGAACGCCACTGGTTCAAGTCGGCGGTGGGCTTATCTAGACTGGGACTCATGAATCATTTGGCCCAAAGCCGCCAACTACTACGCCGGGAATCATTTTGTACTCAAGTAGTAGAGAGCTTTCAAATATTTGTAATTAATGATACACATAAACTTACTGATCCAGTCCTTGCTAGTAGCAAATTGGTGCAAGATTATGGTATTCGTGCTTACTTAGGAGCGCCACTAATTGATGCTGAGGGACATTGTTTGGGAGCATTGGCGGTGATGGATTTAGTCCCGCGCAATTTTACAACTAGAGACATAGAATTTTTACAAATCATTGCTCGTTGGAGCATGAGTGAATTTGAACGTAACCGACTCCTGCAAGGGAAACTCGAATCAAGTACTCCCAAGAACGCTCCGATATTTTCACTCAATGACGAACGTAACACTGAGATTAAAATTACTGCATCTACTAAAGATAGCGACTCTGTTTCTACCAAACAACTGAAACTAGAACTTTTAGGTCAGCTAACTCAAGAGTTACGCACGCCTTTAACATCTGTACTCGGTATGGCTAGTGTTTTAGGACGTGAGATTTATGGGCCTTTGACGACTAAGCAGAGAGAATATTTGGAAATTATCCAACATAGCGGTCGGTACTTACTTTCCCTAGTAAACGAAATTACCGAGCTAGGAGCTATGGATGAAAACTCTACTGTGCTAAATATAGCTCCTGTGGATATTGAAATGCTATGTCAACAAGCTATCAATACTCTAGAAGAAGTGGCTAATCGCCGCGAGCAAGATATTCGCTTGTCTATCGAACCGGGACGCAATCGCATTTGGCCTTTAGATAAAGACAAGGTGCGGCAAATACTGTATCACTTGGTTTACAGTGTGATTCAACTTTCGGCTACAGGTAGCATTGTTCGCATTCATGTCTCTTACAAAGAAGATACGCTCAACATTACTATTTGGGTTTCCCATCCCTGGTTAGGGGACGGCATAACAGAGGTTGATCCCTATTTCCGTCTCAATTCTTTGTCGCTGCTAGAGCTAACAGGTGAGGTAGCAACTTACAATACTCATCCAGAAAGAGAAGAGCAACTAGATACTGCATCAGTAGCAGTGGACAATTCCAATAACTTGAGTGATTCCCACTTAAATTTTTTTGCTACTAGTTCAGGTATAAATTTAGCTAAATCACATGGCAGCCTTTCTCGTGAAAGCTTGGGTCTATTGCTAAGTTGTCAATTGGCAGAATTGCATGGGGGAAACATTTTGATTCAAGGTTCACCAGAATCAGGATATCGTTATGTGCTTTCTTTGCCACTACAACTAGCTAGTCCCTCACAAGCAATTAACGATGTCTAATGATGGGGATTGGGGATTGGGAAAGACGTATTTTCTATCTATAATTTCATTAATTCGTAACGAATTTTCTCTGTGCTTCTGCGCTTACCTATGCGTTTAAATTTCAACCCTCAATTCGCCACTATTTTACGTAAAGCTGTACTAAGTATATGAAAGACTATCTTAACTTCCTATTCGCTAATGGCTAGGAATAACAGCGCTATCACAGGATGTGCAATCTCCGTTATTACCTTTTTATAGCTATAGGCATTATGATCAATTCCAAGTTCTGCGTCAGCAGGCTAATTGATCGCAATGTTTTTTATGAATTCAGTCTGGCAACGATTTACTTTATCATCTTTACCGCTCAAAGAATATTTTGCTAGCAGTTATGTACACCGCTCTCTGGTGGGACTGTTAAGTTCTTGGCGGCAAACTAGCGTCTTGCTCCAGTGGGGAGATGTGATAGCGGCTGCTTTTCTCAGCTTAATCTACGCTCTTGCACCTTTTGCTTCGAGCACGTTGGTGGGTTTGCTGTTGGTGGCTTGTGTCGGATTTTGGCTGTTGTTGACTTTATCTGATGAAGTAACACCAACAAATGTCTCGTCAGTCACTCCCATTCACTTCCTGGTATTGCTCTACTGGGGAGTTGCCGCCGTTGCAACAGCATTATCACCAGTGAAAAAGGCGGCACTTAACGACTTGGGAACGTTGACCTTGTATTTGCTACTTTTTGTCCTTTGTGCCAGGGTATTAAGGTCGCCTCGCCTCCGGTCTTGGATTATCGCTCTTTACTTGCACGTATCGTTAATTGTTAGTGTATATGGGTTGCGGCAATGGTTTTTTGGAGCTACAGCACTGGCAACTTGGGTTGATCCAGAATCTCCTCTGTCTAAGACTACAAGAGTCTACAGTTATTTAGGCAATCCCAACTTATTGGCTGGATATCTCTTACCAGCAGTGATTTTAAGCTTAGTGGCAATTTTTGCATGGCAAAGTTGGGCCAGGAGGCTTTTAGCATTAACAATGCTAATTGTCAATACTGCCTGCCTGATTCTAACTTTTAGTCGTGGCGGTTGGATTGGACTAGTGGTATCAATTTTGACTGTGATGGCATTGCTAGTTTATTGGAATAGCGTAGAAATGCCTCGTTTTTGGCGTACTTGGTCACTGCCGATTGTGTTAGGAGGTTTGATCGGCGTATTGGTGCTAGCAATGATATTTATAGAGCCATTGCGCTTGCGAGTGTTCAGTATTTTTGCCGACCGTAAGGATAGCAGTAATAATTTTCGCCGAAATGTGTGGGATGCTGTTTTTGAGATGATTCGCGATCGCCCAATTCTCGGCATTGGCCCTGGTCATAACTCTTTTAATCAAGTTTATCCCCTCTATCAACGCCCTCGTTATACTGCTTTGAGTGCCTATTCGATATTGTTTGAAGTAACTGTAGAAACTGGCTTTGTTGGTTTAGCTTGCTTTCTCTGGCTGATAATTGTCACATTTAATACGGCATTTTTGCAAGTGCGACGATTGCGACAATTGAAAAGTGTAGAGGGATTTTGGTTAATTGGAGCGATCGCTATTTTGTTGGGTATGCTAGCTCACGGCACGGTGGATACTGTCTGGTATCGTCCTGAAGTCAATACCCTCTGGTGGCTCATAGTTGGCTTAATTGCTAGCTACTGGACACCTTCAGCTCCAAACCAGGCAAATTCATCTGGCTCAGAACCCGCAGTCAATTAACATCAATAAGTTGTCAGTTGTTTTTCTACTGAACAACTGACAACTGATATTTTTTGAATTTTGTAGATGGATAGCAACTCGCCAAAAAGTATTTTGGATTACTTGTACCAATTTGAAAAATTATTCCGACAGATGGATTCACAGAAGGCAAACGCAAAAGATCATTTCTAACTAATCCAAAATCGTTCGACTGAGCGAAGTCGAAGTCCAAAATCGTATCAGTCTCTGTAGGTAGTGGCACTTGGCGCATTAGGGTCGCGATAAGCAGTTGGTTCATGATCGCGCTTTTTGCCAGCCAAACCACCTAGACCTAATAAACCAATTAATCCTAGCCAACCCCAATCAAAATCATTGCGATCTTCAGTGGTAGTTGTTGGAGCAGTAGTAGTAGTACTAGCTCCAGAGTCATTACTTGTCTGAGCTTGTGCAGATAAAGTTAAAGGTAAAATTCCCATACTCAAGCTGAGTATGCCAGCGCCAATAGCTGTAATCAAATTACTTTTCATAAGTTGTGAAAATTCCTAGTGTCGTCCGAAGTTACTCACCACTGTATCGATTTTCAACGTTAGTAAAATCAATCTGCGGCTAGAAACTAGGCATTTTCATAATTCACGCTGTGGACATACAACATGGTTTTCACCTCATCTGTTTCTCACTCTGCTGTGGTAGTTTAGCAATAACTGAACCTCAATAGCTTTTCATTGCCCGCTGAATGTCACGCTGGTCTTGGCGTCGTTTCAGGTCTTCTCGCTTATCGTGGAGCTTTTTACCTTTGCCAAGGGCTATACTCACTTTTAGCCAGCCTCGTTTGAGATACATCTTCAAAGGGATTAAAGTTAAACCCTGCTGTTCTACTTTGCCAATTAGCTTACGGAGTTCTTGCCGATGCAATAGTAGCTTGCGTGTACGCCGTGGTTCATGATTAAAATATTGTCCACTAGCGTTGTATGGCGAGATATGCACATTGATCAACCATGCTTCGCCATTACGAAGCAAGGCATAGCCATCTTGGAGATTGACTTTACCCGCACGAATCGACTTCACCTCGGTTCCTGTCAATTCAATTCCAGCTTCGTAAGTTTCTAGAATTTCATACAAATAACGGGCTTGACGGTTGTCGCAAATAACTTTGTAACCTTCGTTCTTGTCGCTCATTGATAATTTTGTGTGCTTGAAATGTACCTAAAAAATTATTTGGATTGGCTTGTGAATTATAGGGTGTATCTTAAAACCGCTATAAATGTTGAACTGTATATCACTAATTTAGCTTTTCTAAGTTCACAATTAAGGTTTTCTGGTAAATTCTAAATTACCTGACGCCAATAAGCATTAAACCTCTCGCATAAATCAAAAATAATAAACCTATACGCCAGTCTGTTCAAGTCGGGATAGACCACGCCCACGCCGTTGGCTTCTCCACTTGGGGAGACGCCAAAACCGCATCGGCTCCCCTTAATCCCTCCTCGCGAGTTCTTAGGGTAGACAGAGCGTAGCTTTGACTCTTTGGGGTGTGAGGGACTTTTGCAAGATATCTATTAGTGATTAGCTAAGGAATAATCACAAAAAAAAGATATTTATACTTACTTGGCTTTTGGAAAATGATTGATTAAGTTAATATCAATTTACACTAGAGTAAGCATTTCCTTTGGCTTATTTAGGAGTTGTTACAAATTACAAAGCTCTCTGTGCCTCCCAAGCAGAGGAAGTCAAAGATAAGTTAAACTTCGTTAACTCATCCTCCCGATTTTAGATTTTCTTTATAAATCAACCCTGAAGTCATTCATTCGCTGGTAATACTGTCATAGTATGAAACATAAGAACACTATTATTTATTGTCTGTGTTCACTGATGAAGCGCGTAGAAGCAAATTTCTGAGTAAAAAAATTCTAGGGGTGTATTGTCCATGCCCTTGACGATCCTTGTAGTGGATGATGATTTGGGCACTCGTCTGTCTGTTAGCGACTATCTTGAACTGTCTGGCTACTCGGTGATTACGGCTAATGACGGTCAAGAGGCTTTGTTTATGGTGGATGAGTATCATCCTGATTTGATTGTCACCGATATCGTTATGCCACGAATGAATGGCTATGAACTGGTGCGCCGGGTGCGGCAACAACCAGTGTTTCGTTTATTGCCTGTAATTTTATTAACAGCTAGAACTAAGACCCAGGAAAGAATTATGGGCTACCAATCAGGGTGCGATTTATATTTACCCAAGCCTTTTGAACTGGAAGAGTTAGCAGCAGCAATCCGCAATCTTTTGGAGCGATCGCAAATCATCCAATCAGAGTATCGCTTTTCTCATAAAGAAAGTTTGGGCATTTCCGGCTCGATCAAAGCGACGGATGTTCATAATTCTCTGTCCACTCAAATTCAGAAATCCCATCTGCACTCATCCCTAACTCATAGAGAACAGGAAGTCTTAGAGTTATTGACTCATGGTCTTTCTAATGCCGATATGGGTCTTCAGCTACACCTGAGTCCTCGAACAGTGGAAAAGTACGTTAGCAGTTTATTAAGAAAAACTTCAACTAGCAACCGCGCGGAATTAGTGCGTTTTGCGATGAAGCATGGTTTAGTGGAATAAAAAAGTGAAGAGTTAAGGATAATACAGTTCAGATAAGCCCAAAACCCTGATTTAGAGACGCGATGAATCGCGTCTTGAAAGACCAATCATTTACACCAATAACCCCATATTGAGATATGGGAGTGAAAATGAATGTAGAGACACAGCACTGCTACGTCTCTACAAGGGTTCTGGATAAAGCATATTTAATTTCACCAGATGTCTAGAAAAGAGGTAACTCCTCACTCCTAATTTTCAATTTCAAACTCCAAACTTTAAATTATTGGTTGTTGGCTATTGACGTATATAAGCAGACCTTCACAAGCATCGATCAGTAAATCAATAACCTGATTAAATCCCTCTTGACCACCGTAATATGGGTCTGGAACTTCCTTTAAAGTGTGTCGAGAGCAGAACTCGCACATCAAACGAACTTTATGCTGATATTGCTTAGTTTGATCGAGAGTGAAGATATTCTCATAATTTTCTCGATCCATTGCCAAAATCAAATCAAAGTCTTGAAAGTCTGACTTTTGAAACTGGCGTGCTCGACCACGCAGTTTAATTCCTAACTTTGTAGCAGCCGCAGCGCTCATGCGTCTGTCAGGTGGGCTACCAACGTGATAGCTAGATGTACCGGCAGAGTCACAGAGGATGTGTTTGCTCAAGCCAGCCTGCTCAATTAGATGATTCATGATGTTTTCTGCCGATGGCGATCGGCAGATGTTACCTAAGCAGACAAACAGCAACTTGTAAGGCATAGATATTATTTGTCCTTTGTCAATAGTCATTTGTCTTTTGTCCAATGACTAATGACCCTTCGGGTGACGTTCCTGCGTCGCTACCGCTTCGCTAACACCAGTTGCTCATGGGGGAAACCCCCATCGCTTTTAGCGTCTCCCTTGGGAGAAGACCGCACTGGCTCACCAATGACTAATGACCAATGACTAAAATCCAGGTAACTCTAAACCACTGGTTAATTCTTCCATACGTTCCCGCATTGTTGCTGTGGACTTGTTGTAGGCTTCTTTCATTGCCACTGTTACAAGATCAGAAAGTACTTCTGCACCTTCTGCTAAAGCATCTGGAGAAATTTCCACTCGTTTTGGTTCTTGGTTTCCACTGACAATCACCTTTACCAGACCACCGCCAGATTCCCCTTGAATCTCCATTTGCTCCAATTCTTCTTGGAGCCGCTTTGCGCCTTCTTGAACTTGCTGCGCTTTCTTAAAAGCTTCGGCCAGTTCCTTCATTTTTCCTAAGCCAAAGCCGAATCCTTGTCCTTTTCCTGTCATAATTATTTGTACGCATGTGCGCTGAATAACAAATCAAATTCAATTATAGATGCGGTAAGTAATTTGCCTCTTTTTTTACTAATAATTAATGCATTCTGAAATTGGGCATTGGACATTGGGCACTTGTACTGAGTTTCGACTACGCTCAACTACCGCGTAGTCGTTGGCGCAGCCTCTCGTAGAGAAGTATTGGGCATTGGGGAGGCAGTGACGGGTACGCAGGGGTCTCCGCAAGTGGAGGAGGCAGTGCGGTCTTGGGGTCTCCCCAAGTGGAGCAACTGCCGTCAACTGCCGTCATTGGGCATTGGTTACACCCCATCTTCCCGATCTCCCTCATCTTCCCAATCCCCATCCCCTGAATTGAAAGTTTCAACAAGCACCTTGAAACTCTCCGAGCATTTTGACTTCGGGTTCTAAATTAATAGACCAGCGTTCTTGTACTTGATGTTGGATGTGGCGAATCAGACAGAAGATGTCACTAGCTTTTGCTCCACCCCGGTTAACGATGAAATTAGCATGGAGTAGTGCTACTTGTGCGCCACCAATTTGATAGCCTTTGAGACCAGTTTGTTCAATTAACCAACCAGCGCTGTAAGGTTTGGGATTGCGGAATACACTCCCACAACTGGGAAAGTTGTATGGTTGGGTGCTTAACCGATGCTTTTTGTGTTCTTTGGTAATTGCCACAACTTTTGCTGGGTCTGCACCTGGCGCGAGTTGTAACGTGGCTTGGGTGACTATGCGATCGCCACCTTGCAATAATGAAGTCCGGTAGCTATAACCTAACTGATCGGGGGTAAGAGTTTCTAGCGTACCATCGGGTGAAAGTACCTGGGCACTAACTAACATATCTGCAATACAGCTATTATGTGCCCCTGCATTCATCACTACGGCACCTCCGGCTGTTCCGGGGATACCAACAGCCCACTCCAATCCTTGCCACCCTAATTCTGCTGCCGCCCAGGCCAAGCTAGGAATTGATTCTCCAGCAGCAACAGTTAATTGACCGGTTTGGGGGTCAAAGTGGTTGAAGCGGAGATGACGAGTAGCAATGACTAAGCCTGATATACCACCATCGCTCACTAGCAAGTTAGAACCTGCTCCCAGTGTTGTCACCTTTAAATTGCGTTCTTTTGCGTATTTCAGACTTGCTTGCAGTGCTTCTAAGTTTCGAGGGGCAACGTACAAATCAGCTGCTCCCCCAACCCTATAGGAAGTAAACGCTGACAAGTAAGCTTGGGGCTTGATCGTACAATCAGTATTTGGTAGGTAAATTACTTCATTCTCCACCGAATTAACCGTTTGATGTTTCTTTGTATTCAAAGCAGAAACTGTGCAGACGTTTCCAGCTGCCTGGGAAATGGTCATCTTTACTTTTTTTTGGTAAAATTTTTACATTTATTTACCGCAAAGATACGGTAATAGAGTTCACAGATGAAACCGTTGCTAGAGGGGCACTTTGCTCGGAAATAAAACTTTGCAAAGTCTCCACTTTAGGATGTGGCTTTAGCAGGTTCGCAAAGTGCGGTAATTATTTCAGGAATCACCTGGTTCAAGTTTCCAGCCCCTAAAAACAGCGCCAAGTCTCCTGGGCGTAATGTTTTTAGCAAGTACTCATATACTGCGGGTAAAGTTGGTTGATAAACGACCTGCGAATGCTGTTTAGCAATTTCTGCCGTTAGACGTTCACCACTAATTTGCCCTAAATTCGGTTCGCCTGCACTGTAAATATCAGTCAGCACCACCAAATCAGCATGGGTAAATGACTCGGCAAATTCTTCTAAAAAGGTCAGTGTACGACTATAGCGATGGGGTTGGAAGATGGCAACCACTCTTTGCCCTGGTCTTGCCTGTAAACGGGCTGCGGCGAGAGTAACGCGAATCTCGCTAGGGTGATGAGCATAGTCATCAATGAAGGTAATGCCATTGACTTCACCTCGGAACTCAAAGCGTCGTCTTGCTCCTTCAAAAGTGGCGATACCTTTGGCAATTGCTCCAAATTCTAAGCCCAAGACGCGACCAACAGCCACTGCGGCTAGAGCATTGCTGAGATTGTGCCGACTGAGCAACCGCAACGTCAACACGCCCAAAGCTTTGCCTCTTTCCCAAACCAAAGCCGTGGTACCATCAGCACGATAATCAATATTGGTGACGGTGTAATCAGCGTCGGTATCTGAGTGTAAGCTGTAGGTAATTGTGGGTTGCAAGCGATCGCGCACTGTCGCACAGTCTATGCTACCTATTAAAGTTTTACAACCCTTAGCAAATGTCTGGAAGGTGTCAATGACTTCTTCTAATGTATCGTAGTGGTCAGGATGATCGAGTTCAATATTGGTGATGATGCCAATTTCGGGAGCGTGTTTTACTAAAGAACCATCTGATTCATCTGCTTCGGCTACCAAATATTGGCTGTGTCCCAATCGAGCATTACCGGACCATGCATTGACTTCGCCACCGACTAAAATTGTTGGATCTAGGCCTGCTTCCAGAAGCATATAGCCAATCATACTACTGGTTGTAGTTTTGCCGTGTGTTCCTGCCACTGCAATACTGTAGTAATCGGCAATTAAAGCTGCTAGGACATCTGAACGATGAAAAACTGGACAACCTAATTCCAGCGCTGCTTTGTATTCTAAATTATTAGTGTTAATTGCTGTTGAACAAATGACTTGAGGCAGTTTTGACTTAGTATCAGTAGGTAATTCTTCTGGTGAATTTAATACTACTGGATTAGCTAATACCTGAGGATGAAAGAATTCGAGATTGCTTGCCTCTTGTCTACCAAAAATATGAGCACCGATAGATTCCAATTTGTGCGTAATGTGGTTAGGACGAAGATCCGAACCTGATACTGGAAATTGACGCTTTGCAAGAACGTATGCCAGAGCAGACATACCTATGCCACCGATGCCAATGAAATGAAATGGTCTACCACTAAAATCTACAGAATTAGTCATTTATTACTCCTTTTACACCACACCACACCATAATCACAAATGACACGCGTATCATAACAGGAATTTGATTTTTACCGTAACTACTCCTGTATCATGTTCATGTTTGATGCCCAAATGATGTTTCTGCTCTGGCTTTCCTGATTGAGAATGATTTTACCTTGGTTGGAGGTTTTTGCTATTTCTGAACTGTTCTTAAGATTATTCTGAAAATTTTGGCTGCATCGGGAAAGAAATTCTTGTAATGTCAAATACATATTTTTGGCTACCTTACTGGAATTGGCTACATAATACATTGTTTAGTGAAACTAAATTGAAATTGCATCAAGTTTAGGCGTAAATTGAGTACAATAGTACATTGGTAATGAAACTATTTTTCAATTGCATATAACCCAGGCTGATCTGGATGCAGCAACTAGCAATTTTTGGTGGCACATTCGATCCAATTCATTGGGGACACCTGCTCGTAGCCGAGACAGCTTTGCATCAAGTATCCCTGGAAAAGGTAATTTGGGTGCCATCCTTAAACCCTCCTCACAAAGAAGCAGCTTTGTTTGAGCATCGTCTGCAAATGCTGCAATTAGCCATCAAAGATAACCCAGCGTTTACTGTCTCACTAGTGGAGACTAATCGCTCTGGGACTTCTTATGCCATTAACACCCTGATTGACTTATCTGCTTGTTACCCAAATACTCATTGGTACTGGATTGTGGGCTTGGATACTTTCCAAAGCTTACCCAGTTGGTACCGGGGACACGAATTAGCACAAATGTGTGATTGGTTAATCGCACCCCGACAGCTAGGTGGTGAGACTATAACTCAAAGCAAATTAATCTGCAAGCAAGTCGAGCAACAACTCAGGGAACAGTCTTTGATCATTCACTGGCAACTCTTGAATATACCAATAGTCGGAGTTTCGTCAAGTCTAATTCGCAAATTTTGCCGCGAACGCCAGTCAATTCGTTATTTAGTCCCGGAATCGGTCAGATCATATATCACTAACAACAATCTCTACTCTTACAAATCTGAATAAATTATGTGTTTTTTTATTGATCTAACACTTTATGGTTAAAAGTGCCCCCCCCCTTTGCGATATGATTGGGGTCAACGATATCAACATAATAAGCATAAATACAGAGGGCAAGACACTGTGATTAGAGTTGCAATCAACGGTTTCGGGCGGATTGGACGTAACTTTGCGCGTTGCTGGGTGGGTAGAGAGAATAGTCGGATCGATCTTGTCGCTATTAATGACACTTCAGACCCTAGAACCAATGCTCACCTGCTGAAGTATGACTCCATGCTAGGCAAGATCAAAGATGCTGAGATTAGTGCTGACGATAACTCGATCATCGTCAACGGTAAGACCATCAAGTGCGTATCCGATCGCAATCCCGAAAACTTGCCCTGGAAAGATTGGGGAATTGACCTAATTATCGAAGCAACCGGGGTATTTACTAGCAAAGAAGGAGCGCTCAAGCACGTAAATGCTGGAGCCAAGAAAGTTCTGATTACCGCTCCTGGTAAAAACGAGGATGGTACTTTTGTGGTTGGTGTGAATCATCATGACTATGACCACAACAAACACCACATTATCAGTAACGCTAGCTGTACTACCAACTGCTTGGCACCAATCGCCAAGGTGTTGAACGATAAGTTCGGCATTATCAAAGGTACGATGACCACTACCCATAGCTATACAGGCGATCAGCGCTTGCTAGACGCTTCTCACCGGGATTTGCGACGGGCAAGGGCCGCGGCGATAAACATTGTACCCACTTCCACTGGTGCAGCAAAAGCAGTGGCGCTGGTTATCCCAGACCTGAAAGGCAAGCTAAATGGCGTTGCCTTGCGCGTACCAACCCCGAACGTCTCAATGGTAGATTTCGTAGTTCAGGTTGAGAAGCGTACTATTACTGAAGAAGTTAACCAAGCTCTTAAGGATGCTGCCGAAGGCCCACTTAAAGGGATTTTGGACTACAGCGAACTAGAACTAGTATCTTCTGATTATCAAGGTACTGACGCTTCTTCGATTGTCGATTCCAGCTTGACTTTGGTTATGGGCAGTGACTTAGTAAAAGTTATGGCGTGGTATGACAACGAGTGGGGTTACAGCCAACGAGTCTTGGATTTGGCAGAGTTGGTAGCCGAAAAGTGGCAATAATTAATTAGTCATTAGTCATTAGTCATTAGTCATTGGTCATTGCTTTTTCACAAATGACAAAGGATTATTGACTAAAATGTTGAAATCCCTGGCTAAGACTCAGAACTTGGTCGGGGAATTTTTTTTGCTCGTCGTGTAATATTACTGTCGAGCCGGCTGTAATCCTGCCTGCGATCGCAGCACCTTCTCCAAGGTGTTGCACTAAGGCTGATGCTAATTCTTGTGGTAAGCACAGCACTAATTCAAAGTCTTCGCCACCGTATAGAGCATATTCCAGCGCTTGCTCTGGTGTCAGCCAATGGTTAAAAGTTTTTGGTAGGAGAATTTGTCTGTGTTCTAAGACAGCGCCAACGCCACTCGCGCGGCAAATTTGAATAATCGCATCTGCTAAACCATCGCTGCTATCCATACCAGCAATAGAGAATTGGGAATTAGAAGTTAGGATTTTCCAGAGGATTGGTAAGACATCTAATCGTGGCTGTGGGCGTTGGTGTGCGCGGATTAGAGCCGTCTTTTCTTCGTTGTTGAGGTTTTGTCCTAATTCGGGATGTAAGAGCAGTTCTAAGCCTGCTCTTGAGGCTCCATGAACGCCTGTAACGACGATCGCATCCCCCACAACAGCAGCAGAACGGCGGATAATTTGACTAGGGTTAACTTGACCAAAAGCGGTAATTGCCAAAGTCGTTACAGGCGATCGCACGACATCACCGCCAACAATTGGGGTATTGTATTTTTGCAGGCATTCCGTCATTCCCTGGTACAAGCGTTCTACCCAACTCACCCTAAGTTCACCAGGTAGTCCCAATCCGACAGTGATTCCCAATGGAGAAGCGCCCATTGCTGCTAAATCTGATAAATTGGCAGCAGCAGCTCGCCAACCAGCATCTTCTGGGGAAGTGGTGAGGTTGCTAAAATGCACGCCATCAACCAGTACATCTGTAGTTACTACCAAAAATTGCCCTGGTGTAGTCTCAAGTACTGCGGCATCATCGCCGATAATTTCTGGAGGACAGAAGCGCTGTAATCTTTCTAAAAGACCTTGTTCGCCAATGTCTTTGATTTTAGTCATTAGTCATTTGTTATTGGTTAATTCTCCGCATCTCTTTCATCTGCCTAATTCCCATTCCCCCAAGTTACGATAAAGGTATCGTCTAGAGGGATGTTGGAATGGTATCTACACCAGTAACAAAGCTCACATTTGAAGAGTACTTAAATTATGATGATGGCAGTGGTTTTCACTATGAGCTAGTAGATGGCAGGCTGGAATTAATGAATCCCCCTACAATTCAACATTTCTTGATTGTCGCTTTTTTAGATACCGCACTCATAGCGGAAATTCAGCGCTTGAGTTTACATTGGTTAACTTTTCGCGAAACTGGGACGAGGACGGGGAAAAATAAGTCTCGGTTAACTGACTTGTCTGTGGTGACGCAGGAGCAAGCAAGAGAATTGCTCAATGCATCAGCTGTCTTTGAGTCACCACCATTACTAATTGTAGAGGTAGTCAGTCCAGATTCTATTAAGCGGGACTATCGTTATAAGCGGTCTGAATATGCGGCGGTTGAAGTCCCAGAATATTGGATTGTAGACCCACTAAAAGAAAAGATTTCTGTGTTGTGGTTGGAAGAAGGATTTTACGAAGAGACGGTGTTTACTGGCGACCAGCAAATTAAATCGCGGACTTTTCCAGAATTAGCGATCGCAGTTGATCGAGTGTTCGCTGCTGGGAATCTGAGTTAGGGGAGTTAGAAGCTGGAAGTTAAGAGTTAGTAATTATTCGTCCCTCTTTTCCCTACAACCATCATTTCTAATACTCCCATCTGGCATGATAGTGTTGCACAAGATAGCACCCTTCAGTCTACGTTCACTCAAGTACTTAGCCCCCATCAAATTGGCGTTGCTGAGGTTGGTATTGTAAAAGAAAGTTTCATCGAGAAAAGCTTCACTGAGATTGGCACTCCTCAAGTCAGAACTATCAAATACAGTTTGCAACAAATCGGCACTACTCAGGTTAACACCCTTCAAAATAGCATTATTGAAACTGGCTTGATGCATACGAACACCGCTCAGGTCAGATCCAGTGAGATTAGCTCCACTGAAGTCAATATCATCCAAAATGGCATTTCTCAAGTTAGCTCCACTCAGGTTGGCATCGCACAGTTCAACAGCTCCCAAATCCGCTCCTTCCAAGTTGGCATCACTGAGATTGGCTCGACTCATATCTCCATCAAAACCAAGTCCTCTGAGATCGGCTCCACTCAAATCAATCCCAACCAAATCGGTTTCATTACTGTAGCGCTTGATAAATTCCTCTCTGTCCATAACTTAAGGATCGCAGTTGATCGGATATTCACCGCCGGAAATCTGAATCAGGAGAGACGCGATTAATCGCGTCTGTACAAGAATTATTCTTCTGTCCCCTGTGTCTTCTTATGCAGCTTGCGGTTCAACCAGATTTTCTATCCCCTGAACCACAGTTGCCGATTCAATTTTGTCACCAGCTTTCAGTTTATCCAAAACTTCTTTACCTTCGGTGAGATAGCCAAAAACGGCATAACGACCATCCAATAGATTGCGTCCGGCGGGGGTGAGTTCTGGTTCAAAGAGAAAGAAGAAGAATTGCGAAGAACCACCATTCACTTCACTTTCGGGACGAGCCATTACTACTGCACCAAAGGCAGAAAAAGGTAGAACTGGCATATCAACGTAACGTCCAGCTTCTTCTAGAGTAATGCCATAAGTAGGCGCTTTATCGCCTTGAACTAAGATTTCTAAGGGAATAGCGCGATATTTGCCAGTTTTTGGGTCGATGAAACCCACATCTTTCCCAGCAGGATCTCCAGTTTGGAGAAAGTAAGATTCTTCAGAACGGGTAAATTCTAAGCCATTATAAAAACCCCTATTTACCAAATCTACAAAATTACCAGCAGTCACAGGAGCGCTGTAACCGTCTACGACAAGGGACAAATCGCCTTTGTTGGTTTTGATTTCTACAGTGGCACGACCTTTAAGTTGCGGCAGATTACTGTACTCAGCAGGCACTTCAAAGGGAAATTGTTTCACCATTGACTCTTCTAGCTGAGTAACAAGATTCAAAAGTTGGCTTCTCTCTTGCAGAATTTGTTCTTTATCTTTGCTGTTCGCCAATTCTTGTAATTTACTCACCCCAGATTTCAACTCGCTAATCCAAGCTTCGGCTTGGGGTTGGCGTTCTGCGGGAACGCTTGTTAAGATTTGGGAAGGTTTATCGAGAATGCGGGATGCTTGGCTGATGTCTTTGGAAATAGCACCCCAACGTCGATTCGCCCGCAGTTGGGCAGAGATGTCCTCTAAACTGCCTTGTAGTTGCCGCACAGGTTTGTTATCTATCGGGAGTGCATACCGCAACAAAGCCTTTCCGTCGGTAATTGCATTGCCAGCTGGCAGTGCGGCGCTACTGGAGGGAGTCCACCCAGCTGTAGTTATGCCTAAAAATATTGTTATCAGCAGTATTGCCATTAGGCTGTTCTTCAGCCAGGATTTTAATAAGTTAAGCATGGGATAACTCAAATGCAGCAGTGAATTGTTGACTGGACGTAACCCATAAATAATCTTCCCACGTTAAGGGCGGAGGATAAATCACAAATGACTAATGACAAATGACAACTAATTAATGAGAAATGCCCAATGACGACCCTAGAAGGGTACAATAAATGCCGATTGTCTTCCAAAATTTGAAAGTTTCATGATCTCCAGTAACGACTTTCGACCCGGTGTTTCAATTGTATTGGATGGGTCTGTATGGCGAGTGCTTGAATTCTTGCACGTCAAACCAGGCAAAGGTTCTGCCTTTGTACGAACTAAGCTAAAAAATGTTCAGAGTGGGAGCGTTATGGAAAAAACGTTCCGCGCAGGGGAAACAGTGCCGCAGGCCACTCTAGAAAAAAGCACGATGCAGCATACCTATAAAGAAGGCGATGAGTTTGTCTTTATGGATATGGAAACCTACGAAGAAGGTAGATTGACTCGCGAACAAATTGGCGATCGCGTCAAGTACCTGAAGGAAGGAATGGAAGCTGAAGTTATTAAGTGGGGCGACCAGGTGTTAGGAGTAGAATTGCCTAAGTCTGTGGTTCTAGAAATTGTCCAAACAGATCCAGGTTTAAAAGGTGACACTGCCACAGGTGGCTCAAAACCAGCAACTCTAGAAACTGGTGCAGTTGTGATGGTTCCTTTGTTTATTTCTCAAGGAGAACGCATCAAGGTTGATACTCAGGAAGATAAATATATCAGCAGGGAATAACTTTCATCTCTACGGAGATGCAAGTCCCGATTTAAATCCCTACATAGGGATTAATTCCCTGCCACACTTAAGATGCTCATTTACGGATAGGTCGAGGTAATAAAAACTGTGCCATTGGACTTTAATGAAATCCGCCAACTTCTGGCAACTATCGCACAAACAGATATTGCAGAAGTCACGCTCAAAAGCGATGATTTTGAGCTAACAGTCCGTAAGGCTGTGAGCATTAGCAATCAGATGTTGTCGGTAGGTCAAGGGACTTTAGGCGGTGTGGTAGGTTCAGGCTTGACATCAGGTTCATCTGGGGGAAACCAGATGAACTCAAGTCAGGTAACGGAGATGTCCACATCTCGTGTATTTGAGAATACTGGAACTAGCACACAAATGCAGTTATCAGTAAATTCTCCCTCAACCATTGACCAGAGATTAGTAGAAGTGCCTTCCCCAATGGTAGGAACGTTTTATCGCGCTCCTGCGCCTGGGGAAGCGGCATTTGTGGAAGTGGGCGATCGCGTCCGCAAGGGTCAAACAGTCTGTATCATTGAAGCCATGAAGCTGATGAATGAAATCGAAGCCGAAGTCTCTGGACAGGTAATGGAAATTCTCCTCCAAAATGGCGACGCTGTAGAATATGGTCAACCTTTGATGCGAATTAACCCTGATTAAGTATTAATGTATATATGACATGAGTCATTGTTAAAACTTTCAGTCCTTGTGGGTCAACCCTGATGAAACAAACGTTGCCTTTACCACCAGAAGTGGTGCAACAAGTAGCTGAATACTTCAGCCTATTAAGTGAGCCAATGCGCCTACGGCTGCTACACTTATTACGGGATGAAGAAAAATGCGTGCAAGAGTTGGTAGAGGCAACACAGACTTCTCAGGCAAATGTGTCAAAGCACCTGAAGGTAATGTGGCAAGCAGGTATCCTTAGCCGCCGCAGTGAAGGAACTTGCGCCTATTACCGGGTGGAAGATCAAATGATTTTTGAGTTGTGTAATCGGGTTTGCGATCGCCTCGCCACAAGGTTGGAGCAGCAAGCCCGTAATTTTCGCGTATTAAATAGCAAACGTTAGGTCTTTTGTCCTTTGTCAGTTGTCCTTCGTCATTTGTCCTTTGTCATTTATGAAAAACTAATGACTAATGACCAATGACTAATGACTAATGACTAAAGCGGATAATCTTTTTGAAACTGTTCGCGAGTGAGTGGTTGTTGTAACTCTAGACCCTCGCCGCCTAAAACATCTAACGGTTTGCCGTTCACGTCAATGTACACTTTGGCTTTGGGATTTAAAGTTGTTGCAGTGTAAACAACTTGTCCAATGCGGCCCATCATTGAAGTGCTACCACCACCGCTAGTAAAATCTTCAGATAAATTAACACGAACTTCATCTTTTTCCGCCTTCAGCCCCAACAGTTTGGTTCCTTTGGGGATGGTTGTAGAATCTGTTCCTTCTGTTGGGCCTGCTAACAAACTTTGGAAAGCTGCTTCTAAAGCCTGGTTGGGTAGTACAGAAGCTACTTTAACAGGCTGGGGAACCAAAGCAACATTTTTGTCTTTTGGTCTTAGCCAATAAACGTTGGGGGTTTGCTCATTAGATGGCTGCCTAGTTGATGGCTGTGCTGGCTGTTCAATGCGGCTAGAAGGGTTTGACGGTGTGGGAGGATTGTTGGATTGTGTGGTAAACCAAGCTACACCGCCACCCACCGCTACAACTGCTGCTGATACAGCTGCAATTACGCCTGAAGAAATACGATTAGATCCTTGTTGGTCTTTCATGTTCAAAACCTTCCTAACTGAGGGCTGATATGGTAGTTATGTGAGGAGCAGCCTGGTTAACGACGATACTTGTAACTGAAGAGTTTCTCATAACCGGGAGGAGACTTGATGCCTCAAAATACAACATTAGTCTTGTGACTCCCTGATTCAATTCTAGAATTTTTACTTCTGATCCGTCACCTGCCAAATTATGTAAATCTCATTCTTTGTGGAGATGATCGAAAATTAAATTTACAAGGCAGAGGAACGCAAAGTATTTCTCATAAAAAATACTCCGCGAAACTCTGCGCTTCCCTTTGCGCCCCTCTGCGTTTAATCTTTACCCTCTATTGCTTGTGTAATCCACTTATGAAGTGTGGTTGTCACTTCATCAATGGCAATTTCTTGAGATTTACGGGTGGCTCTTTCTACAACTTCAACTTTGCCATTAGCGATCGCTCGTCCGGTTACAATTCTATAAGGTATGCCTATCAAGTCAGCATCTTTAAATTTGACTCCCGCCCGTTCGTCGCGGTCATCTAGTAGAGTTTCAATTCCTGCTTGATTAAGTTCTGTGTAAAGTTTTTGAGCGATTTCGATTTGTTGAGCATCTTTAATGTTAGGGATTGTGACGATCGCGTGATAAGGTGCGATCGCAACTGGCCAAATAATCCCATCTTTATCGTAAGATTGCTCGACGGCAGCTTGGGCTAATCGTGACACGCCTACACCAAAACAACCCATAACTAGCGGCTTCTCTTCACCCTGTTCGTTGGTATAAGTTGCACCCATCGCTTGAGAGTATTTCGTACCTAATTGGAAGATGTGACCTGCTTCAACTCCACGGGCGCTTTGTAGGATTTGTTCTGGATTGTGGATGGCGCGATCGCCTGGTCTTGATTTACGAATATCTACTACTCGTTCTGGTAACTTAAATTGCTCGTTCCAATTAGCACCAACTACGTGATAACCTGCTTCATTCGCGCCTGTAACAAAGTTTTTTAAATCAACGGCTGTTCGATCCACCAAGCGCAAAAACTTGGGATGGATCTGTTTATTAGCAGTAATATACTCATCTGCAATATCTGGCGCAATGTAGCCTAAAGGCAGAGATTTAGTTGTCCATGCTTGCTGGGCTTCTACATTTGGTACATTCAAGCTAATAATAGTTTTAGCGCCATATTCAGAAGCTAATTTAGTCAGTTCATTTTGTAATTTGACCTCATTAACTTCCTGATCGCCTCGAATGCTTACCAGGACTAACACTGTTGCGCCATTATCATAAACTGTCTGATAAAGGACATTTTTCACCAATTGAGTCGGAGAACAGTTGAGGAGTTGACACACCTTTTCAATCGTTTCTGTTCCAGGTGTATCGCGTTTCTCATAGGTTGTAAACCGTGAGGTTTCGGCATCAATTGGTAAAGAAACAGCCTTTTCTACGTTAGCGGCGTATTTACCATCTTCAGTGTAGAGAACTTCGTCTTCGCCAGCTTCCGCCAAAATCATAAATTCTGTAGAACCAGAACCACCAATTGCACCAGAATCAGCTTCCACTGCCCGAAAAGCTAAACCAGAACGCCGCAGGATATTGCTGTAGGCTTTATACATATCCTGGTAAGTTTCTTTGAGGCTAGCTTCATCGGTATGGAAGGAATAGGCATCCTTCATGATAAACTCGCGTCCGCGCATTAAACCAAAGCGGGGACGAATTTCATCGCGGAATTTGGTTTGAATTTGGTAGAGATTTAGTGGTAGCTGGCGATAAGAGCGAATCATATCACGAGCGATCGCTGTAATTACTTCCTCATGAGTTGGGCCTAATCCTAATTGTTGCTCGCGGCGGTCAATTAGGGAAAACATGATCCCCTCAGCTTTTGTGTAAGTGTCCCAGCGTCCCGATTCCTTCCATAAATCAGCAGGTTGTAATTGTGGTAGGAGACATTCTTGTGCGCCTGTAGCGTTCATTTCTTCCCGCACAATTTGGGAAACTTTTTGCAGTACCCGCCACATTAGCGGCAAATAAGCATAGATACCACTACCGATGCGACGAATGTAACCTGCACGGAGTAATAATTTATGACTGGGAATCTCAGCATCAGCCGGATCGTCCCGCAGTGTAACAAATAACATTTGTGAAAGTCGCATCGTTTATTCCCTTTCCAGAATCTCTAATTTGTTTATAAACCAACTGGCAATTAGAAATCGCAGCCATACAAACTCTCGTTTGCCTGCGTTGACTAACAAGGTATTCTAGTTTTTGGTGCGCCCAGAGCAAGCGCGATCGGCATCATACAGCCGTTAAGACATAGCATGATATAATTTCTGCAACTATTTAACTAGGTCGCGGCATTCTTCCCCCACCATAATTTGTCTATTTAGCACCCAATCCCTAATCCCCAGTCCCCAGCGATGCACTGAGCTTGTCGAAGTGTCCCCAGCCCCTTTAATCTAGGTCTAGGTTATGAGTCCTTTGACATTAAAACTAGACACCGTTCACTTGAGTGACGAACAATTTTATCACTTATGTCAAAATAACCGCGAATTGAAATTTGAACGCACTGCCAAGGGCGAATTAATCATCATGTCCCCCGTTGGAGGCGAAAGCGGCAATCGAGAAGCAGATTTAATTATCGATCTGGGAATTTGGAATCGGCAAACTGGCCTTGGTTACACTTTCAGTTCTTCTACTATATTCAAATTATCCAATGGTGGCGATCGTTCCCCAGATGCCGCTTGGGTTCAACGAGAACGTTGGCAAGCACTTACACCTGAACAAAGACGTAAATTTCCCCCCATTGCACCCGATTTTGTCATTGAATTAAGGTCAGCAACAGATGATTTGGAAATGTTGCGTTCCAAAATGCAAGAATATATGGATGCAGGGGTGCAGTTAGCATGGTTAATTAACCCCCAATAGCAGCAAGTGGAAATTTATCGCCAAAAACAAGATACGGAAGTGCGAAATCTACCCACACAATTATCGGATGAAGATGTATTGCCAGGATTTAGCTTGAGTCTTTCTTGTTATTAAGATTTGCAAGTGCTGCTAAATCTCTACATCTGCCAACACTTTTCATTGCAGCAGAAAATACTTTATAAATCTGCGTAAGTACGTTTCATTAAAATAATTTGCGTAGATTAAGAAGGTATCCTAGTTTTCTAACCTGAGTAATGTGCCAAGTACAGCGCAAGAGGCGGGTTTTACCTCGACTTCATTACTCAGGGGATATTACAGCCGTTAGGATATCTTAAAAGAAATAACCAGCAGGCGATTAGAATCAGGGAATCTTTAGGAGAAACTACTTTGGCAGATGTAATTTATCAAGCACAGGCACCCTTAGAATTTATTCCTCCCGCGTTTAACCCTTTATTGCTACGAGTTGTCCATCTATTACTACCCAGTTGGATAAACTGGCAAACACCTATTAGCCAAATTGAAGCAGATAACGTAGAGGTTCTAGTGGATCTTTATCGCCAGTTTCAGGAGGGTAAAATCCGTTTTATGCTGGCATTTCGCCATCCCAAAACAGACGATCCGTTTTGTTTGGGTTACTTGCTATCTCAACTCGTACCAAAGACAGCGCGATCGCAAGGTACAAAACTACAATATCCCATTCACGCTCATTTTATCTACGATCGCGGCATTCCTCTCTGGGCAGGTTCCTACGTTGGCTGGATTGCTTCTCATTTAGGTGGTACTCCGATTCAGCGAGGTAAGGCTGACTGGACGGGGTTACGTTCGGCGCGTGACTTGTTCGTTAATGGGAAATTCCCAATGGCGGCTGCGCCAGAGGGTGCTACCAATGGTTTATCGGAGAATATTAGCCCGCTAGAACCTGGTATCGCCCAATTAGGCTTTTGGTGTGCTGAAGATTTGCAAAAAGCGGGAAGCGACCAACAAGTTTTAATTGTACCAGTTGGGATTAAATATAGTTACGTTGATGCTCCTTGGGATGCGATCGCTAATCTTTTAAGTGAATTGGAAGCGGCTAGTGGTTTACTTGTAAATCCACCAGAAAATGCTTCTGTGGAGTCACTTTATCCCCGGTTGTTGACTTTGGCAGAACATTTACTTTTGCTCATGGAAGAATTTTACACCCGGTTTTATCATCAAAAACTGCCAGATCCCAAGATTGTTAACGGGCAAATTCCCGATAGAAATGAAGCATTAGCAATTCGTTTACAAGCTTTATTGAATGCAGCGTTGCTTATCTCAGAACAGTACTTTAATTTGCAATCAAAAGGTAGTTTGAGCGATCGTTGCCGACGAGTCGAGCAAGCGGGTTGGAATTATATATTTAGAGAAGAATTTAAAGATGTTAAAGGAGTATCTGCGGTTGAAAGAGCTTTAGGCGATCGCATTGCAGAAGAAGCGAATGCGCGGATGTGGCACATGCGTTTAGTAGAAAGTTTTGTGGCTGTTTCTGGTAATTATATTCGGGAAAATCCAACAGCAGAAAGGTTTGCTGAGACGACTTTAATTTTATGGCAGATGATTGCTAAAATCAAAGGCAATAAAACTGTGCAGCGTCCGCAATTAGGTAAGCAAAAAGTAAAAATTACTGTGGGTGAACCCATATCTATTTCTGAGCGTTACCCAGCGTATAAGGAAAATCGTTTGGGTGCTAGACAAGCTGTTGCTGATCTGACAAACGATTTGCAACACGCGTTAGAAGGTTTGATTTGATTAGAAAAGTTGCATTTTTTGCTAGGAACCAGAATAAAGGTGTCAGTCGTCAGGAAGCTTATTGATTTCGACCCCTGCCTCCTGACTCCTTTAAATAGCAAGGTGCAATGAAAATGCCCAAATGTTCATCCGAATCGGATATTACTTTCTAAAGTAGATCGCGGGTGCGGGTTTAGATGCCCTGTACGTAGATGCTGGCGGGATAGGTTTATTAAGCTTACACAAACCCAAAAGTTTGTTAAAACTATCTAATTAAATAGGTGCAGATAATCGTAGGCTACTACACCTACTTGGCTTTGCTGCTATTTCACTTTAATACAACTGGGTTAGATAAAGGCAATTGTAACTAAAAATGTCCTTCTTGATTTGAGTTTTTATCAAATTAACGTTAAGTTATCCAAATTATCTTTTCCGAAAAATCACGCTTTTATATTTTTTTATTCTAATTAAAAATAGAGGAGTCCAAACAATTGTGATTCTCTAAATCAATCAATTTATAAATAATGAAAACTCAAAACTTATTCAATTTACTGAAGGTTGGTATTGCTACTTTTGGAATCTTCTTTGTGGCTGGTCAAGGAGCCTATGCCTCAGACTTAAAGGGAACAGCATTTAGCATCTCTTTGGAGTGTCTGAACGACACTACCGGTCTTTTGGTGGGTCAAAACTCCACTGATGCTAGCGGGTGGCAGTATGCATTTGATTCAAACAAAGATGGGATGAACGGGAACTACTGGGTTGGTGCCGCGCCAGGAAAAGTAAACCCCTATGATATCTCTGGTATGGCTATTAAAGAAACTGCTACCAGCATCATTGTGGCAATCAACGGCAATATGAAGTTAACAGGAGAGGCTGAACAGGGTGCTGCCGATGGTCAGATTGGATATGGTGATTTGTTCTTCAACATGGCGGGTAAAACCTTTGAAAATGCTATGAGTAGCGGAGATTTGTTTGGGATTCATTTCTCTTCAGTGAATGCTTCAGGGGTACAACAACTAGGTGTTTATAGTAATGTCCAGGCAAAAACAGTTACTGATATCAAAGAAGGCTACACCGTTGCTACATATGGTGGTTTAGCAGGAGGAGGGAATTCTTACGAAAGTCAGGTAAAACAAGGTGGTGGTACTGTCGGTTATGGTGATTTGACCAGTAGTTATTTTACTAATAACGGCAAGGACAATACATTTAATCTCAATGTCATTAACTCTGGAAATTATCTGAGTGGAATCTCGTTCTTAGCACAGGGTGATATAACCCAGCAATTGCTAACCACTGGTTATGATGCCAGCAAATTTAATGGTACACAAACTATTGCATTTGAATTCAAGAAATCTGGTATTGTCCAATCGACTCCTGAGCCTGCTAGTCTCGCTGGTTTAGGAATCGTCGGTCTGGCTTTGGCTGGTAGCAAGCTACGCAAGAAATTAGCATAACAATTGGATAAGGACTATTCGCAATCCGGCTTGATTTATCTTCAGTGATTATAGACAAGATAAAAGACTATTTTTTCTCATGTAAATGAGCGCTGGAATCATGAAATTTGGGATGAAGCTTAAGCGAAAAGTATCCCAAGTTGTATAGATTTACTCACTAAAGATTAAATAGGTAAACTTCAATGCCCTTACTTTTTAGCAAGGGCATTTTTTTCTAATATAAACCTCATCTACGTTGAAACCTAGAGTTTTTTAAAACATATATTTTTGTAGGTTGGTGGAGTGAAACGCAACCCAACATTACCACCAAATTTTATGTTGGGTTACGCTATCGCTGCACCCAACCTACAAAACTACGGTTCTCAAGGTAGACGAGGTTTAGTTATCAAATACAAAACTACTTAGGCAATTCTCTAAAGAATCTCGGTAACGCTCATGACACCTATACTCGCTATAAGGCTTGCAGCAACTTGTTGTCTGACATCGCTCCTTATATCTTAACCTGGGTTCTGTTTGTATTTGGTATTACTAACGTTGCAGCAGTTATAACTTAGCCGATCGCAGTTTGACAAGGGTGCTATACTATACCAACAACAAATAGGGGTAAAAATTTTACCCCTACAAATTTATGTATTATTTTAAGAATAGCTAGAGAAGTTTATTACTCTGAAGTTAAATGACTTTCTAGCAAAGTTGCGATCGCTTCTGGATGAATATTCTTGTATTTCTTTTTACCAAGCTGTAAAACACAGTTGGGAGCGCTACCACAGCATTTTTGGCAACTAGTATGTTCAATGCTAACTTTGTCTAACAAACCGCGATCGCACAAAGTTTTTTCTAATTCTGATAATAAACCTTTACCACCACGTTTTAGGCAACCGCCCTTTTGACATACCATAATCCTCGCTTTGGGTTGAGGTGGTAAATCTTGCTTTGGACACACATCAATTGGTGTCACCTTATAGGCTTTAATTTTAATTTTACTTGTGCGTGAGTCTATCTTACTATGACCACAAATGCGAAGTTGCTGACCAGGAACTAAGGATGAACTTAGTAAACGACGTAACTCTTTAGGCAGTTTAATGTCTACATTTCCAGATGGAACTGCCAATTGCAAGTATTTATATTTTCCTGGTTCACCACCAACAAAACCTAGTAACTGTCCCTCAAGGTTCAATTCTGATAACGTCAAATATTTGTTACCCATGATTGATAAAAATTTAGGAGTGAGGAGTTAAAGCGAAGAGTTAGAAGTGAGGAGTTAGGAGTGAGGAGTTAAAAATGAGGAGCTAAGAGTTAATAATTCATAACTCTTAACTGATAACTCTTAACTTCTAACTCATAACTCTTAACTCCTAACTGTTTTTAAGCTAGGCGTTTAGCTTCTACTGTTTGAGGTAAATTTGCTGTGTCTGGCAATTCACGAAATTCTAATTCCCAACCATTTGCTAGGGTGAGAATCTTGCCATCATTTCCATCGGTTTGTTTGACGACTTCTTCTTCCAGGTCTTTTTTAGCAACGTAAACTACTAAAGTGCCGGCATCATTCATCCGTAGCATTACTTTCATGAGACTCCTCAACCGATTCTAGTTCTTTTTTCTTGCAGCCGACGACAAACCCTGTTTCTAAGAAATGCACAGCATATATATAGGAAGTCTGCAAATATGTGCCTATACTCGCTATGTAACCGATATCTCCCTTGTTGACTAAAACTTGCCCAACTTCCTTACCAGGAAAGGTACCATCGTTTTTTAGCAGTTTACGAACTCTGACTTTTTCACCAATTTCAAAAGCGGGTGGCAAGTTTAGTTCTAATTCATCGCGTTGCATGAGAGTACCTCTGTTCTCTGACCAAATTCAACAATTCTTCTGTCGTCAAACTGCGTTTTTTCTGTACCGATTGATGGCGCACAGCGTCTAAAACAGATTGGGTTTCTTGGGGGTTCAAGAAAATTCCATGCTGTTCTAGTAAGTTAGCAACTAAATGCCGTCCAGAATGTTTTCCTACTACTAAACGCCGTTCCCAACCCACCTCTTCGGGTGCAAATGGTTCGTAGGTGATGGGGTTTTGCAATACTCCGTGAGCATGGATGCCAGATTCGTGAGCAAAAGTGTTTTCGCCAACGATCGCTTTCCAAGGTGGTACGCTAGCTCCTGATGCGGCTGCAACTAGTTGAGATAGTTCCAGCAAACTGGGTGTGTCAATGCCCAAATTAACGCCGTAGATGCGTTTAATCGCCATGACAACTTCTTCTAATGCTGCATTTCCCGCCCGTTCACCCAATCCGTTGACTGTGGTATTCACTGATGATGCTCCGGCTTTGATACCAGCAAGAGCGTTGGCAGTTGCCAGACCAAAATCATTATGCGTGTGGATTTCTAGGGGAATCGTCAACGCTGAAACCAGCCTTTGGACTTTGGTGTAAGTGGTGAAGGGGTCGAGAACTCCTACAGTGTCGCAGAAGCGGAAGCGGGATGCACCCCAATCTTGGGCATAAAGTGCTACATCTAAGAGGAAGTTTTCATCAGCTCTAGAAGAATCTTCTCCGCCAACTGCTACCCAAAGACCTTGGTCAAGGGCGAAGTGGATTGAGTCTTTAAGTTTCTGTAAACCTATTCGCCACTGACCATGAAATTTAGTGGCAATTTGGATACCAGAGACGGGAATGGCAATATGCACCCGATTCAAACCACAGGCGATGGAAGCCTTGATATCTGAGATGACAGCACGGTTCCAGCCCAAGAGTTTTGCTTGTAAACCTAAGTTAGAGATTGCAGCAATCGCCCGGGTTTCTTCATCGCCCATTGCTGGTATACCCACTTCTAATTCCGGTATACCAATGGCATCGAGAAACTTCGCGATCGCTACTTTTTCTTGTAGAGTAAAGGCAACACCTGCTGCTTGTTCGCCATCACGTAATGTAGTGTCATTAATTATGATTTGATTCATTGCAAATATCCCTCTCTTGGAAGTATTCTTAATATCCTTTCCCTCTACAATCCCCGGCGATGGCAAATGCTAAAAATATCACAATTCATAATGTAGGATACATGATCCTTAATTATTGCCTTATTATTAGCATCACATCTGTATGACAGGGAACTAAAACAATGTATAAATTACTAATCGTTTTTACCGATGTCAGTTGAAATGTCTTCGAGTAGCAATGAACTAATATAACTATTAGCAAATCCCGAACAAAGTAATACACAAAAGCCAGCAATTAAGGATGTAATCATCTTCGTAACCTCATCTTTTCTAGTGCATTTAGGTGTAATTTAGGCAGGTAATGGTACTCAACGTTAAGAAGTACAAATTCGCTAACTTTGGTCTGCTAGCCAATCAAAAATTTTTCCTAACTGCTCCAAGTCAACGAAACCATACTGCCAAAGGAGCATCGGTAGCGGGCCATTTTCTAATTCACGGTGTCGCAGAGCTACAGCAATATCGGCATTTGAAAGTTCAAGTTCATTGTGCAAAAAATTGAGGAGTTTTATATCTCTGTTCCGAGTCGCCATAATTGAACTTTCAATTTCTTAATTTGGGAAAAGGTTAAAAATCAGAAACTCCAATTTATATTTAGGAATTTCGTCTTTTTAATTGTTGCTATATGTCAGGGAAGTTTCAGATTTAGTAGACCCAACAAAATCTAAACTCCATCTAATCCATCTCAGTCTGCAATAAATTCTGCTAGCGGACAGTAGCTTCAAACTCTAAACCTATTTGAGCTTTGTGCATCTATGAACAAAAAGGATGAAGTCCAGTAGTTGCGTCATGAATTCAAGATTAATCGTCTGTGAATTAGGTCTTTTTGAAATAATCATGACTGATCACTGTAATCCCAGCAACGCTCTAACCACTCTAATAATTCGTGACGAGAAGCCAGAAGTTGCATAACTGTACTGCGAATTAGAATTACTTCCAGCAAATTGTTCACTTGCACTCGCAAAGAACCATCAGGGGGACAAGAGCAATTAATTTTTAACTCTTGCAAACGGTGATAGATTCGCCAGCGATCGCTCAAAGGAATCTGCAAAACGTGATTTGTCATTTGTCTTTTGTCCTTTGTCCTTTGTCCAATGCCCAATGCCCAATGACCAATACTTCGACTACGCGGTAGTTGAGCGTAGTCGAAACTCAGTACAAGTGACTAATGACTCTTAACGCTTAAAGTTTGCAGTTGTTTTTCGAGTTCTTCAATGCGCGAGAGCAAAGAACGAATCACGGTTGCTTCCACATCGGGTAGCTTTCCATGTTCTAGAGGAGAAAGGCTGGCGTTTTCGTTGCGAGAAATAATTCTGCCGGGAATTCCGACAACTGTGCAGTCGTTGGGGACATTCCGTAAAACAACCGAACCTGCACCAATACGGACGCGATCGCCAATTTGCAGATTACCCAAAACTTTCGCACCCGCCCCAATCACCGCATTTTTGCCGACTGTGGGATGACGCTTACCAGTTTCTTTACCAGTTCCGCCAAGGGTGACGCCCTGATAAATCAGTGTATAGTCGCCGACGATCGCAGTTTCGCCAATGACTACACCCATTCCGTGGTCGATAAACACGCCTTCACCAATCTCTGCACCTGGGTGAATTTCAATTCCGGTCAAAAATCGCCCCAAGTGAGAAATTAAACGGGGGATAAAACCGACTCCTCGATTATGTAACCAGTGAGCAAGACGATGCAAACATAGCGCGTGCAATCCTGGATAGCAAAATACTACCTCTAGCCAATTCCGTGCTGCGGGATCGCGCTCAAAAATAATGCAAAAATCACTCAATAATGGCTCAAAAAAAACGCCAGAGAAGAGATTTTTCAGCATGGATGTATGGGCAAAATCCTGCGTTTTAGTACTTGGGGAATCGCTAATACTGTCTAAAGACTGTTGCATCGGTAATGTCTATCTGGTAAATGAGTCATCTGCTATTTTTATGCTTATATCAGGTGACATCCAACTCGATACCAAACCCAATGCTGATTGGATTTATTGGATTGATTGAGGTTGCACTCAAACGCCGAAACCCCGACTCCAGATAAACTTAAAATTTATCTTGGGGTAGGGGTACTAGTATTTAATGATGGGGGTACTAGTATTTTTGGGGCAGGGGTTAAGAATTTATGTTCATGCTACAAGAAACCTTACCCGTAAGCATTTACTAAGATTTTATCAAGATATTTTGCAATATATTAAGCTGTACTCAGATGCACTCAAATATGAATTTGGTAAGGCTATAAATCTATTTTCTGTATATCCTATTACTATTAGTATCTTATTATTTAGATAGGCGAAAGACAGGTTTCTTTATTTTCTTTTAGGATTTGCTGTCTGTATGTATGTATACGTTTCAAAATATAGTTATCGCTCATAGTGAATATCTTATTATATAGATGTGTTGAAAGAAAGCATTTCAATAAGTGCAAATATATCTGGCAATTAGAAAGCGCGGCTATACAAACTCTCGTCCGTCGACGCGGACTGTAGGAATTTGAAACCCACACAGATGGGTTTTGTATTTCGACTCCGGCTCCATCGAGCGACTTGCACTGAGTTTCGACACTTCGACTCCCTTCTCTACGAGAGGCTGCGCCAACGGCTCCGCTCAGGGCAAGCCGCTCAGTGCATCGCTTGGCGGTAATCGAGCGACTTGCACTGAGTTTCG